>JAEUHE010000170.1 GCA_016793885.1 Verrucomicrobiales bacterium | reverse complement strand
GCGTCGTACCGGTGTCCGCACTCTCCCACGCGAATCGGTCTTGATGATGTCCGTGTCTGATGTGGAGGTCATATGTGTCATAACCTGAATGCTATGACGGTTATGACTCCCTCAGCTAGAGGCGCTCAGAGTGACGCTTACTATATGTTGGCAATCTTGTCACTACAGTGGAGTTTGGATCGGTCCTGGAAACCGAGGTTTGAAAGGCGTGAAGTTCTCCCGTAGCAATCTCTCCGCTTATCGTATTCCCAGAAGAAAGACCTGTTGTATGCACAAAGGAAGACTCCAACGAGTAGCTTCCTAGGCCTATGCCGCATAGAACCACTGTATAATTTCCGTCAACAAATGATGTAAGCCACAGTGCTTTAACTTGGCCTTCCTCTTCTGTGGTGACGACACCAGGGATTTCTCGATAAAAATTACCGTCTCCACAGTTATGGCCATACCTGCGTCCATGGGGATCGACCAAGTAAATGGACACGGGACTTTTCACACCAAAGGAGGCAAATGCACCTTGCATTTTTGGGCCGAAATTCGGGCACCTAAAGGCACTAGCCTTGGGGTAACCTAACTGAGCCATGACAATACGGACGTTTGTTATCCAGTCATGAGCATCCTTGGCGAGTTTCGGCGTCGGTGGAATTACTGACCCCGTGACCCAAATGTTTCCAATCTCATCCAGAGTGTCTTTTCCGACATAGCGCGAGTTGCGATTGAACTTTGCCGCAATAAACGATACTGCCTGTTCCCAATTTCCGAAAGTCGTGCAGTCAGCTCCTCCGTTTCCATTTCGATTACAACTCTCACCCCAGAAGTTGTGATTCATACCGGCTTGCGAGTAATACTGTGGATTGTTACCGTATCCCGATTCCTGCCAAGCGATGGCCAGTATGAGGCGAGGATCTATATCCTCCCTAACGCTCGCGTCGATCAGAGACTGCATATTCCGGTGAGCCAAATTCAGCTCGTCTGGAGTTGTAAGATTTCCACCAAAATCTCTGGGATAAGGTCCCGGATAACTTGTTGCACGTAAGCGCAATTGGTCAACAAGTTGTCCTGCCGTCACTGGCGGCTCACACACCAATTTCTCCGGAAACAAATTGTTGGTCTCGTCTAACTCAGAGATGCCGTTGTCACGATCGAGGACGAGCAAGAGGTAACTGGCATTCGCCGGTCGCTGGGAAACATCTTTTATAAGAACTTCTTTGAAGTGTAGGCCGGAAGTTAGGTCCTCTGGGTGAGACAAAGTATCTGTGAATGCAATGGGCAGCAGCGACTCTCCAAGAGTCGGCCCGGTAGCCCAGTAAAGGTTGGCAAGCAAAGGTTTATCTAGTGAGATGTCCTCTACCTCATAAATGTAAACGAGGTAGGGATCAGAACCACCACTGTCAGAGAAGAATTGAAGAGACTTCGCGACGATATCTGACCTGTTTCTCAACGGGTAGACATTATTGCTTTCTGCGGCTCCCTCTTCAACAAATCCATTTGGAAACCCATCAGTCGGAGGGTCCACGATAAGTAACAAGTGGGTCGCGCCTTCTGGGGGTATTCCTAAGACCGAGTTCGGAACATAAAACGGTCCGTAGCTTCCGTTGAGTTTATTGATGGTGGCGGAGTAGACTGGTTCGCCACCCTTGGGCACATCTGCCAAATTCGGACCGTTCGACCACCATAACTCAGCAGTCGTATCCAGGTCCAAAGCTGGCCAGTGCACCTCGTAACGGAATTCCACCCCAGCATTTAAGGGATCCCATTCCAAGGATGCTGCGACGAGATCGAACAGCACTAAAGAAGCATAATTGTTTTGTTTGGGAGCTTCTTCTGAAGCTGATAGCTCGCTGTTTGCATCAAGGATCAAAAGTATGTGGGTCGCTTCAGGGGGGGGATTTGCAAATACTCTTTCTGGCGTGGTGAATGTAATTACATCGCTTGACCAAGTGCCTGCATCGATCGTTACTGGTTCAGTGATAGGCGCGAAGCCCGGTAGTTTATTATCCCTCCCCGCTCCGTTGGCCCAAAACAAAGAGGCACTGGTTGCCTTGCTTAGAGCACCGCCATCAACACGATATCGAGCCTCAAGCCCTCCTCCGGTGGTGTTCCATGAGAGCCCAATAGCCACTAGATCACTGGGTTCTCCCAAAGGCACGAAAGTGATATCGTCGATCGCAATATCGTTTCCGCTAGCAAACGTCGTTGGAATGCGAAGCTCAATGGTTGCGGTTTGGGCCTCTTGTGATGACCAATTCAGTGCATATTCCTTCCACGCTCCCTGAACCAGAAATCCCTGTCCGTAACTTTTGCCGTTGACAAAGAAAACCACTTCCCCAGGTCGGCCACCTGGATCTGTGCAGCAGACATTTGCCACCCATACTGAGAGTTTATACTGTTTGAATTTCTCTACTGGAACGGTCTGTTTCCATAGGGTCGTGACACCAGTTTCTATATAGCCGTTTGCGATGAGCATCGTGTTTCCCGATCCGACAGTATGATCGGAAAATGGGTAAAAATTATACTGCACATCGGAAGGACTCGCGGCTAGTGCATATTCTCCAGGCCATACGACATTGTTGGCTACATTGTCATAACTGTAGTCACTTTCGAACAAGACATTGCCTTGTTCAAAGTCACCGTTCAGAATCAGATTCGTCGCTTTAGAGACGAGAGGTTCGAGAGCCACACAGAAAGCCAACAATCGAAGCCACTTAATCGAATATGTGAAGGATTGCATAGAAACAGAAACGATTTGGAAGTTGGAGTGAATGCCCGGATGGTGGCAGAAGAAAAGCCACACCGCCCGCAAATTCGTTCAAACGTTGGAACCACGGCGAGGATTATTTCGCACAACGCCGCTTGTGTTGTGTTCCGGAGGCAGTAGGAAATCAGATATCTCTTTTCTTTGCGTGGGGTGCCTCCCATTCCCTAGACGGTCGACCGCATATACATTGAGCTCTTCACTCATTTGTGGTCTCAGAAGCAGGGACGCTTCTCGGAGGCGGTAGCCGAGGTGGCCTGCGCTCAGTCTTCATCGGCCCGTCAAAATCCTTCATCCCATAGTCCACGATTTGTTTCATCATGGTGTTGTAAATCCCTTCGATTAGTGACTTGTCCTTGGAATCAATTATCCCTTTCAGCACCTTGTGAGGATTGAGAAGCAAAACTGTTTGAATCTCTTGATGAGCCCCTCGCGCGATTCTAATGAATCCAAGCTCTTCGAGTTTCTTCATCCTCTCCTTCCACAACCGCTCTCTTGATGTCCCGTAATATCCGGCACTCGTGATGAGCGTGTCCCTATTGTTCACTTCCAAGATTCCGTGGGATTTACAGTGGGACCACAGAGCTAGAAAGGTCTTCCCCGCAGAGTATTTTTTGGATAGGACATCAATAGCCTGAATGACCATCGGCATTGTTCTCGGCATGTAGGCCTAGAACCAACATTCGTGTCACCAGCCGCCATTTGGATCTAGAATCTTCGTCACCAGCTGACGCGCTGACACCATCGCTCGCTGAATATGGGATCTGGTTATGTAACGGCTAACGAAGCACCTTAAGCCGTTTGAACGTGAGGCCCAATCCACATTGGAATACGCCTATTGCTCGACGTTCGATTCCATGTTTGGAGTCGCTACAAACAGCAGTCGCGCGGAGGCCCCGGGCTCACGGACTAGGGCTCCGCCTTGATCCTTGGCCAACAACAATAGTTCATCGTCCCCGATTACAGAAAGTAACTGACTGTGCTGAGTGATGACGATCTGGTTTTCGGCCAGTGTGCCAGAATCGATGATCGCCACCGCTCCACGCCTGGACTCAACGAGCATAGAAGATGGCAACGGTGTTGTGCTGATATTCCTAATCGCACTGTTAAGGTGCTGATCGCTATGAATGTTTTGCGGTGGGGATGTTCGCGTCAATATCAGGGCGACGCCAACCGTGGTCGCTGCGACCATCGCCACGGCTCGTTTGTAGATTCGAAACGTTCGTTTCTGCCGCACTGCCTTGATGGTGCGATCAAGAATCTGGGCGTCGCGCGCGAAATCTTCGCCTAGGATGTCATCCAACAGCTCGTTTGGGTCAGGTGGTATCGGCATTTGTAAGTTGGTCTAGAATGTTAGTCTTCAGACGCTGGCGAATACGCACGAGTCGTGACTCGATCGCTTTCTCAGTTGTGTTCAGCTGTGCGGCAATCTTCTTTACAGGCATGCGCTCAAGATACTTGAGATCAACGATCTCACGGTCCTCATCCGGCAGTGCGGCGAGGCTCGATGTTAGATGCTCATTCAGTCTTGTCTCGGATTCACGTTCTGTGCATCCGCGATCCGAATGCTGCTGCTCGAAGAACCGACCCAGCAGCATCCGGTAGTTCAGCCCCTTGCGGCTTTGATCAACGGCCGCAGAACGAGCCAGGACGGTCAGCCAAGACCAGAATGTATCCTCTGAATCAAAGCATCGGATGTGTCGAACCACGCGGAGCATAGTCTGCTGCAAAGCGTCCTTCGCGGCCTCTTCCTGACCCGATGTTACGACCACGAGATAGCGGAACAAGCGACGCCCGTAGAATTGATAGAAAGCGCGGTAGGCATCCTCGTCTCCTCGCAGCATACGAGAGGTCAATTGAACCACTTCTGGTCGATGGACTGAGCTGTAGTCATCCATCAACGAGATGGTGGTCGAGCGTCGAGGTCAAATCTTTCACGATTGAATAACTCACTTAGGAACTATTGTTTTGTAGGAATCGGGCCTGCCGTTGGTGGTGGGGTGCGGTTCGGGATCCCAACGGGCTTGAGGCCCATGAGGACATCTTCGATCACTTTTAACTTATTCTCCACTCCGACGGCGATTAGGAGTTTGGTCTCTTTATGAAACTTGAGGTTCGGGTTCGGAGTCCCGTCGTTCATCATCTTCCAGCCGGTCTCCACAACCGTAATAATGTCGTCGACGGTCTGATGCTCGAGGAACCCAGCGAGCTGGTAGAACCGGCAGACCTGCTGCGGACTAGCCTTCGGAAGCACCACAGGTTTATCTGCCCTGAAGAACCAGATTGAATCTGGAGTTATGAGCCCCTCGGTCTTGAATGTGGCGGATAAATGAAATTGTCGGAAGCCGATTGGGCCGCTAGGATCGGGGATCTCCTTAGTCGTAGCCAGGCCTAGAGCTTGGAATAGCTCTGCGACCGTGATGCTGCGCATTTTAAGCGCTGGAAGCTTCTCATCGAGACATTCGTCGGGGATGATCGCGTTGAGGGGTCTTCCTGACTGTTTCTGGATTGCGTCCACAAGATCGCTCGGGGTTCCGCCCGGGAAATCCAAGTCAAACCTAACTAGGTTCGTCGATGCCGATTCATTTGACGATGCACTCGGTCTAGGCCCGGCCAGTTGTCCAAAAGTCTGTAGGGCAGATAGCGCACAACTGAGCAGCACGATCGCGAGCGTCTTTTTCATTGGTAGTTTGTTCATTTCAATACGCAACACGCACGACCCAGCTGAATCCTTCGGACATTCTTCGAAAAAGCGCCTCGAACCAGAAAACTCTCCACTGCAGGCTATAGCCTCAACCGCTGGCTTTCTGACCCTTACGCCTGAGCAGCTTCGAGGCGTCAGCACGCAGTCCCCCCTTAGGATCGATGAAGCGGTAGAGTGTCTGTCGCGTGATGCCCAGCTCTTTGCATAGATCACCGACCTTTGTATCGCGCTTAGCCATAGCAGCTTGGGCGAGACGCAGCTTGGCAGGCGTCATCGTATAGGGACGCCCACCGTTGCGCCCACGAGCCCGCGCAGATGCCAGGCCCGCCATTGTTCTTTCGCGGATGAGCTCACGCTCGAACTCGGCGAGCGCTGCGAAGATGCCGAACACGAGCCGACCGCTGGCAGTTGTGGTGTCAATGTTGGCACCTTGGCCCGAGAGAACTCGAAACCCGATCTTCCGCTCCATCAGGTCATGGATGGTGTTGACGAGGTGGCGGAGGTTACGCCCGAGACGGTCGAGCTTCCAGACGGCTAGCGTGTCGCCCTCCCGCAATGACTTGAGGCACGCTTCTAGCCCCGTCCGATCGTCATTCTTGCCCGAGGCTTGATCCTCATAGAGCCGCGAGGGCTTCACGCCAGCCGCAAGCAGCGCATCGCGCTGCAGGTCGAGCACCTGCGATCCGTCCACCTTCGACACGCGCATATAGCCGACCAGCATGTTCTCCCTCTGTCATTAATACGGTCGATTGTGTGACAGTCATTCCAACCGCAATCACGGGCGTGAAATCAATCACATAATCCGTCACTTATTCTATGAGTGACAAACATGCCTGTCAAAGATTACGTTACATATTTGTGGAAACGCCAGACGGATGGACGCTGACTTTATCAGATGGGCCGCTCATCGCAGCCAAGAGTCGGGCCAATAGATTGCCGTTTGCGGTGCTATTACTCTTCTTCCGTGCGCACGGCCGATTTCCCCGCGCACAGAACGAGATCAAACACGACACGCTTGCCGACGTTGCGAGGCAGCTCGGCATTGGGTCGGCACCAGCGAAGTTTCCGGATGTCTCTGGTCGCACCGCCGAGCGCCACCGCGCGGAGATCCGCACTCTGCTTGGTTTTCGCGAGGTGACCGTTGCAGATGGCGAGGTCCTGACTGAATGGCTTCGTGATCATGCCATCGGAGAAAACCGGGGCATTGACTGGCTAGCAGGGGAACTCGAGCAGCGCTGTCGGGGTATGAAGATCGAGCCACCGGCCGCTGATCGGAGCGAACGCATCGTTCGGGCCGCGCTTCACGCTTACGACGACCGGTTCTGTGGCGAGATCTATGATCGATTGCCGTCGGCCACACGAACCAGGCTCGATGCCTTACTCAGCCCTGCCACGGTAGAGCCGAAGGCTGCGGAGAACGATGATCCGGACGATCACATTCCTGCGGTGCTGATGTATGTTTGCTCCGATCCTGGCGAGCCGAGCGTCAACAGCTTGCAGGCTGAATTGGCCAAACTCGATCTGATCCGAAAGCTCGATCTGCCGGCCAATCTCTTCGACCACGCACGACCGCATGAGGTCGTGCGCTATTGCCAGCGGGTCGCGGTCGAGGCTCCATACGAGCTGCGCCGACATGCCGAACCGTTTCGGTTGACGGCCCTCGCCGCCTTCGCACACCTGCGAGGTCGGTCGCTCACCGACGGCTTGGTCGATCTTCTGATCGAAACTGTCCATCGCATCGGTGCCCACGCGGAGCGCAAGGTGGACCGGGAGCTGCTCGACGATCTGAAGCGTGTCACCGGCAAGCAGAACATTCTATTCGAGCTGGCCGACGCTTCGCTGGCGCATCCCGATGGCGTTGTGCGCGAGGTCGTGTTCCCAATCGCCAGCGAACAGATTCTGCGCGACCTGGTCAAGGAATGGAAAGCGACCGGCCCAAGGGACAGCAAAACTCTGATTCTTGGGAGACCATTTAAGGCTCCTAAACACTTCACTTAAGGAAGAATCAGCCAATAGCGCTCCCCATTGGCGAGCCTGGTCGTTTGTAAGCGTTGTCGGTCATCTGGGGACCGATTAGAGCGTAGAAGGGTGTAGATGTCGGAGAGCACAGCTTCCGCTTCGGCATAATAGCTGTGTCCCAGGGCATCTAAGTCAAAATTCGGCACTTCCACGGTATCCAATCCTTGAACGACAACAACTGGAGGTGTAAATCCAGCTCGAGGGGCCTTGTGAATCCATTGAGAAAGACCAACTGCTTTGTCACTTGGTGAAGCATAAATGGTAGTTCGAGTGGATAAATTGAGGTAGGCTCCAGCCAGATTGGTAAAGAGCGCGGTTCCGACATCGGGTGCTGCGAGTATAATTTGCCCAAAGCGCACGCTAGTCTGCCGTTGTGCATCGGTCTGAATCCGCTGCATAGCGCGAAGTAAGCCCCGATTACCCATGCTGTGGGCGATGATGTGAACTCGAGCAGTGCCAAATGTCTCCGCAAACCGCACCAAAAACTCTGTTATCGCCGCCTCGCTGGCCTCAATTGAGGCTTCATCCGCTTTATATTCCTCGGTTTGACCTCGAGAAGGCCAACTAAAGAAGGCAGTCGCACCCAAGGCTTTCAAGTCAAAACCAACTTGAGCTGCTCGGATTGCTGCCTCCTGGAAACTGACATTAAATCCGTGAATATAAACTAGCGCTTGTTTTTCATCGGCCTTTTCCCATCGGGCCAGTTCGGTTTTGACTGAACGCCAAAAGCTCGATTCATCCAAGGGAGAGATCTCGGTAAGTTTTAAGCGGTCGTCGGTCAGCGTTAGTAGACGATGTTTCCAGCCCGAGCCCACAGACCCAAATCGGTGTGCTTTAGGAATATGCACGGTGCACGTTCCGTAATGAGTTTTTCCGTCTAACAAGCCAGAAAATCCAGCTTCCGGATTGCCCTCTATGAGCGGCCGGCGATTGGTTCCAAACCACACTATGTAATCCGATGGCAACTGCCACTGACCTGCAGGAGCCACATTTCTGTATTGCGCAAAGGAGCCGGTAGCCGAAGCAACTCCAACGGTTAAAGCCGCATATATCGAATAAGTTAGACGTTTATATCGCGTTTGGATCGCAGCCTCGAGTGCAGCCAATTGCTCATTTGGAGTTAATTTACTCGCGTCCACCCCATAGCGGTTCAGCTCGTTTATAACAATCGACTTGTTGCCTTGCTCCGCATCCTTTCGAATGAAATGTTCTCGCATCCGGAGGTGTCTGCGCCAGGCCCCAATGCCGGTGGCTGCAGTGAACGCGCTTAGTGAAAGAACGGCAGTGACCAATTGGATATTATCCCACATCGTAGGTAATTTAAGATTGAGGTATTGGGGTTATCTTGCAATCCAAATTGGTCTAGAGGATGCCACACAATTTCCGGATGGCCGCACCGTAGCCGAGCACGATGAGAGCATCCGTAAGACCCGAGCGAAATATTTGTGGTGGTCTCGGTGTGCGCTTGTCATGTTGGTTCATTCTTGGCTTCGCATTTCAACTGATAGCAACGTGGAAGTGAAGGATCGTTTCGCGTAAAGTGTAGCGTTCCTACATCATTCGTTGTCGCGGAAATCGACGTGGGGAGGTGCCCCGCACAGAGCGCAATAGTAACCGACATGAACGTTGGAGAACGTAAAAGCACTCCCTGCCTCGACCACGGAGGTTGGTGATGCGGTCCGTTACTAAAAAACAGCCCCGATGGGGCGCATGCCGCTCACCCGGCCTCCGGATAAATTCCAAAGAGGTCTGCAATCTCCTCGGCCACCTCTGCTGACATTTCCCGGCTGGCGCCGTCAAACCAGTCTTGGAAGAGGTAGCGAGCGCCGGTCCAGGCTTTCGATTCCGGACACCAGTCGAGTTCGAAATAGTCCGCAGGCCCTCCCCAGGAGAGGCAAAGTTTGAACGTGAGACTTTTTTCGACCGAGAGAAGTGTCTCCTGAGCCTCCTCGGGGTTCTCCCGGATTTCTCGAAGACGCCCCTCCAGCTGTTTGTCGATGCGCTGCTCACATGTCTTCCCGGGTTTGTTTGATTCCATCGTAATCTCCTTTTTTGTTTTGGAGGGACCATCCCTCTCGAAACCACGAGGGATGGCCGTCAAAATGAAAAGGTGTGGGCTCTGTTTTTCTCTGTAGAAACTTTAGAGCGGTAGACTGTCAGCTCGCATGACGGCTTTGCTGGCAAAGAGCTGCTAGCCTAACGCGCCGTAATAGAGCCCGGAAGATGGAAGGGAGACAAATCCGCAGGTGAGATGAATCAGTCGTCTAAGGCAGGTGAAGCATTCATGAAAAGCTAATTGAAGCTCGCAAGAGGTGAGCCAACCGGAATTTCATTAATACTCCACCTTAAATGTCGGCGAATCCTCCGCTCGACTGACCCGCTTATCGTAGAGCCTCGTCGTCGAAATGTTTGAGTGACCCAGCCACTGCTGCACCTCCGCGATGTCCGCCCCATGCTCCAAAGCGTTGGTGGCAGCCGTTGTGCGTAGCGCGTGAGGGCGAATGGATTCACTTGGGATACCTGCGTCCTTGGCGTAGCGCTTCACGATGTCGGTATAGATAGCCGATCCCGAGATAGCTTTGCTGAGCGTGTTGGTGGCGTTGTTTTTAACAGGCCGAAATAAAGGGCTCGTAAGCTCTGCACGGTGCCCGGCGGCATCGAGATATTCCTCAATTGCAGCAACAGCTACCGGGTGCGCCGGGACGTAGCGAATCTTACCTCCTTTGCCGTGAACGGCGAGGGTCTGCACGCCTCGGCGAATGGCGTAGTCCTTCACGCGTAAACCGCAGAGTTCAGCACGTCTTAGCGCATGGAACAAAAGGACGGCGAGAATCGCGCGGTCCCGCTTGCCCTTTGGTGTCGTGGCATCCGGCGTTTGAAGAAGACGCTTCGCTTGAGCATCCGAAAGAGCCGGGGTCTTTCCTTCGTTGGAGCCTTCTTTTGGTCGCGCTACGCCCTTCACGGGATTGTGCGTAATAGCGTTGGCCTCACAGAGGTGGTCAAACAGGTCGGAGAGTGCAGAAAGTTTTCTTCGGATGGTAGCTGGCGCAAGCTTTTCGGCCTCCAGTGCCTTACGCCAGGCGATGACATGGGCGCGAGTGGCGGTTCGAAACTCGTCAGGCTTCTCTATGCCAACAAAGCGCATAAATGATTTGAGGTCATTTCGATAGGCCCGGCGCGTGTTGGAGTTCTCGATGTTGGCAAACCATTCGGCCTCCGGTGGCACGGCGGCGAGCGATTTGTATTCAGCGCGCGTAAGGAGGCGTTCCGGGTTCCTAGTGGCTGGGAGCGGCGCCGAAGAGACAATGACCGAAGATATCAAATCGGAAGGCAATGCGCCTGGCGGGATGATCCGAATGGTCTTTCCCACAATCGCGCTTTTCGCCAACCGATACCTCGTGCGGGTAAGGGTGCCATCTGCGGCCAGTTCGGTAACCTGCCAGTGCTGCCTCCCCTTCCCCGTGATCTCAACCGGAGGAAGACTTGGAAGCTCGGCGACGACAAAACGGATGCCGATGGTGAGGGGCGCTTTTGCGGTCGCGGTAGAGCGTTTTGTCATGGCATTGCCTTTACTTGTGATAAAATACATTATCGTAAGTAACCGGTCAAGGCCGTAAATTGACTTTTGGAAGGGGGATGGGAAGCATCGGTGACGCAAAGCTTTTGACGTTTTGGACGGCGACGGATTATTCGTATCAATCTAAATGCAAAAACCTTTCCTGCTCTCAAATTCTGTTCAGCAAGCGGAGGACATTTTGAACCGATGCGTTGCCGAGTATGAAGCTGCTTCCGATGCCGACTCCCGGGAGTTTTACGCCCTCAAAGTTCAGATAAGCATTTTTTATTATGATGTGATTCTCGGTATGCTCAGCGTCGGTCGCAACAAATCTAAGGGTTTCGCGCAAGCAGTGGCGTTGAAGTCACTTGTCCACAATCTTTACGAATACGACCAACAGATGAGTCGAACGTTGATTCCGCGCATCAGAGCTTACGCTATTAAGCGTAAGCACCCCTTTGTCACTTCCGCCATCAGGGCGGAGAAAGCGAAGTGGAAGGAACAATTTGACACAATCCGAGGGTGGAAGAGTGTCAGAGACACCGCGACTGGGCATTACGGTCAAGACATCGATCGACAAATTCAACTGCTCAACACTTTAGTCCAGGAGGAAGTGCTTTCAGTTGCTTCGGCGTTTGGGAATTATAGTGTCTTCATTTTTCAGCTACTTCCTCATAAGAAACGAAGTGCTCTAAGCAAGGGGAAGCCCAACTAGGGCAGAGAATATGGTGACCAGAAGAAATGGATGTAAGTGTAGATTCCAATCGACACGCGCGTGCCGCTAAGGCTGAATATCCCCAATCAAAGGAGGAATTCATGCGTAGCAGTAACACTATCCGAGAAGTCGTCGTCACCCGTGAGGCTCACGAACAATTAACGAGGGATGAGATTTGTCAGGCCCTCACCCATCACGAGCCGGAGAAATTCTTTACGGTCCACCCAGGCGAGAAATCCGAGATCGTCATTGTAACTGACGACGGACTAACCCAAGTCATGGTTTATACCGGAAGGGACTAAAGGCGACGTGCAATCCATCTGGGGCGCGCGCCCCATCCAGAGCGCAAGTGAAACTGAATCGAACGTTTTACCGAAGGGAACGTTCCACCCTAAAGGTGCTCCCCTGCCCTCCCCTTCCAAATCTACCTCCTAAAATGCCCTAGGACGCATTTTCCGAGAGGGGTCCGCTATACTGCCCCCCCTTTTCGGTGAGAATTCCGACTTGGGATACATTCAGTCATTGGGCGGTCACACCGCCACGAGGTAAAACGGTGGCATGTAGATTACATGGCATTCCTGGAAATCATCGATGTGCTCCACCTGCCCCAGGGTCGTAGCGTGCTCTACTTCCCCTCGTTGAATAGCCATCTCCAGTTGAGGAATCAGAATCATGGAGCCCGGCTCGCTTCGCAAAACCCCATCAACCATAAAGGCGAGCTCTAGAAGGCGTTCTTTAGAGTGAACGATTAAGAGCTGAGAGACTTTCAGATGTGTTAAACTTAACGCCGCCTTAGCGGTTCTAAACTCCGTCCAGTCCATCAGGGAGCGAAACTCGTTCAAGGTAGTCTGATAACATTCATCGAAGTCTCGGGCATCTGCAAGGTCATCGGCGTTTGTCATAAATAGTGTCCCCCGCCCTATTCTCGGTTCGAAAGCATTTTGGAGTCAACCCCCACAGGGGCTTTGGCCTTCCTTCCCTTCCATCAGCCCCATAAAAAAGGCCCCACTCTTGGGGCCTTGCTGACAATTAGTAGTCTTCCGGCAGAAGCACTGCGGTTGAACTCCTGTCAGCTTCGGTTATTATCCAAAACTTGATTCCGTTCCGGTCGCGATAGACCGAAAGAAGCCTAAATCCATTTTCGAGCGAGAACTCGTTCTCTTCAAAATCTGCTTCTGATACATCTCCCCACTCTCCGTGAGCATGTCGCGACAAAGCGATCTGCACGTCATCAGGATTTAGGGAACGTTGAGCATTGGCAGTTATGACCGTTTGCCCGAGTGGGAATTTTTCTTTCATGGTTTTTGTCTCCAAAAGAGAGGGGCAGTTACCTGCCCCCCAATGATTTATTTCTCATCCTCCTTGGCACCCTGCTCGAATATCCAGCCGTGGGCCTCATCGGCGCACTTTGCGACAGTGAGCAAGTCATCTCTGCCAAAGGTTTCGGTGTTTTTCCACTCCTCGCCCTCTTTGTAGATCCTCGAGAAGGTCACGGAGTAACGCTTGCCGTTTTTCGTCTCGTTTTCCCAGATTGCAGCTTTGATGGAGCCGAATCGGATAGTGTGTATTGGTTTATTTTTCATGTTAGTTTCTCTCTGTTTTTTGAGGGCTAATTCCCTCTCTTCACTTGCATTGAGAGAGGGATTCGCCCGAGGAGAGAGAAACGGTGCACGTCCAAAGGAAAGCGAAGGGCGAGGAGCTAAGCCCCGGAGTGACAGGCTTCGCCTGGCGCGAGGATGCGCGAATCAACTAAAGCGGCTTTGGGAAGAGCGTAAGCGTCATACGAGGCGCCATTTACCCGCCGGGTGAAAGCGGGTGGTCATATATGTCAGATCATATCTGACTGACGTTTATGATGCTATGGGACGTAGGACCGGTCGAAGTTGGTTGGCCCAGGATTCCGGTGTTACTT
>JAEUHE010000169.1 GCA_016793885.1 Verrucomicrobiales bacterium | reverse complement strand
GCCGTCAAACGCAGACCTAAGCCTTATCCGCTCCTGATGAAACATCGGAGAACGTTTCGCGAAATTTCCCATCGAAACCGATACTACAAAAACAGCGTCTTCGGTCCCAAATACCGCATTTCTTCGAAGCGCTAACTAACTGCCATTCCGGTCAGATCTAATTATTTGACAATTGATTAAGCCCCGTCTTCATACACCTCCTCCTCGTCGCTCCCCTGGAACAGATGTCCGGATCTCTGGTATCCCGTTAGATGGCCCCGCCGTTCGCTGGGCCGAGCCGTGAGGTGATCCAATCCTCCACTCACTTCGATTCGCATAGGTCGAGCCCTGCCCTCTATCTCCAATCAGAGCGCTTCAATTGTAAGCTACTTAGGTCTGCTGCTATCGTAGTAAGCCAAGCATTCGGAGCATGCCGTCAGTCGTTTACCCAAGATCATCGGCCTTCTCCTAAACAGAGACCGCGCACAGTCGACGCTGAGCTTCTGGCACAGCTTCCTGGGATCTGGCACACAAGGAATGGCAGCGGGCAATCCAAACCATCCACGTTGTGAGTGCGATTGGGCCAAAAGCCACCGATGCTATGCGTCTACGGGCCCAGCGCGATGAAACGATAGAATGTATTCGTCTCCGGAGGCATCGTGTCGGTGAATCGCCCATCGCCTAGGAAGTCCGTTTCGAGGTTACCAACCTGCAACCACGGACCATCGACCGTTCCCCCTCGGTCAACCCGGTACGACGCCATTGGTGAGAGCAGAATCTCAACGGATGTCGATAGGGGCGTCCGCTTAACCCGCGGCAAGTCTTTCACACTAGTTGCCCTCCACTCACCCGGCCGTGATGTGGTTCCTGACGTTACAGTGAAAACTACCCCCAAGCTATGATGCCAGCCCATGACAGATTGGCGTCGAAAATCAAATAAGCGGCATAGCCCCAATTCCAGGAGATGCTGTCGCTCGGTTGGGTCACTGATCACCACCACGTTGCCTCGAGGATCTTGAATTGCCGAAGGCTCCGGGGGGCCCGTGAAAAACTCACTCCGAGCTCGCTCGAGCAGGTTCGTCCATATCGGGACGTGTCGTTTGTCGTACTTGATGGTGGTGAAGACGTACGCTGGTTTGGACAAGAGCGCCTGATAATGACTCGCATAAAGATTTCCCTCGTCATCGAGGAAGAGACTGGAAGGGGGCGCGTCCAAGAAATTAGTAGAAGCGATTACGCCTGCGGAATCAAAGTGGAGCAGAGCGCCGGTTACCTGGAAGGGTTGCGGATTTGGGACAGTGACCGGACAGGCGACGTAAGTATCGTTCCGGTTACCCGCAATCAGGATCCCCGCCGTTTTCAAACGGATGGTCTCGCTAAGATTCACCGGAACCCGATTTGTCCAGAGAATCGCCCCGCTAGAATCAAACCGTATCATTTCAAGGCTTTGTAAATCACTGGAATCAACACTCAGGGCCGCCACGTGAATGCCTTCATCATCATCGATGGCAAATCCTAGCGGATAGTGAGTCGAGGACGGGAGGGAGCCAATGTTAGATTCAACGACCGCGGCTTGCCACAGCGACTCGCCTACAAGACTGATTTTCCTGAGAAAGAATCCGGCGCGGTAGCCTTCGGGTACCGACGGCATCGCGGCCAATAGGAGGACACTCCCTGAACGCGCAGACTCGATGCCGACCATGAAATCACGGGCATTCGGCAAGGAATCGCTTCGGTTTGTCCAAAGGGGCTGACCGTCGGACTGATACTTGATGGTGACCCAGTTGTCGCTCGGACCACTCAAATAGCCGCTCACATAGGAACTCCCTTCCTGATCACCAGTAACGACCTGACCTGCTGCACCAGCACTGCTGGGTGGAGTGGATTGTCTTTGCCACAGAATAGCCCCTTCACGCGACAGTTTTGTGACCTCCGCGACGTGTTCCCGGAGGCTGTTATCGAACGACAGAGAGCTATAGAAGTAGCTCCCGTCTGGACCCTGAACCAGTTTTCTAGGGTCCAGCCGAATCTCTCCCTCGGTAGGGTCAGAGCTATCCCGGGGGAACCGACGAGACCAAAGCACCGCACCCTCGCTCGAATACTTCACAATGAAGTAATCGTAATCACTCCTTCCGCGAAATGAAGTGCCAGCAACCACCACATCACCAACTTTATCGACTAGAAGAATTGAAGGTTCGCCAGTGACATGAGATGCCGAGGAAACAGTGTTGGTCCACAGCGGAATTCCTTCGCGGGAGAATTTCATCGTGACGTAGGCAGAGGGAAGCAAGCCATCACTGTTGGCTTCCTTGCTCAGGTTGTGGTTCCCAGCGGCATACACGGCCCCGTCCTCACCTGTGCCGACGACGAAAGCTACTCCTCCGTAGTTGTTAGGATCCGGATAGGTGTTCAACCATGAGAAGGATCGATTCGCGGCGTACTTCACAACCTTGAATGGACCTCCGTAGTACATTGGTTGCTGTCGAGCGTTGGGCCCGCCCCCGCCAGCCACCAACACACCTCCAAAGGGATCCACGGCGATGGCCTTGGGCACAAAATCCTCGAAGTGGCTGCCAGGGAACTCGTAGCCATCCGGCAAACCAGTGGTGGCGTGCGTCCATGGCCAGGCGCCCCCTTCCGGTCTGGACCCCTTATAGTTATAGTACTTGGCCAGGACAGAAGAGTTCCCAATTCGATCCTCGGCCACGCCCACGAGGAACCCACTGTAGTCCATACCACCGGCGGGGTAAGCTGCACGGATGTCGGATTCGGGGTTTAGTTCCAGGACTACGTCCTGCCCTGAAAAAGCCGAGGTAAATAGGTATAAGCTACCGCTCGGACCCAGAATTGCTCCATACATCTGTCGATCGCCCTCACCGGTGGGATAGTCATGTAGATATTCCGAATGGCGGCGGCGGACGAAGATGTCCTTTTCAACTTGGTATCGATCCACTAGCAGCCTCAGGCACCTTGAACCGCTGCAGACTGGATTTGGAGACTCATGCCTTTCCGTTTTGATCTCGACTGTGACGAGTCGACCCTTCGGGTCGATTCCAATTGGTGGTGCTCCTATGCCAGGCTGGTTCCACTGCACGTCGCCCTCAGCGTTAATACCAATGACTCTGGATGCTTTCACGATCAACGTGGAATCGTTGGTTCTCCAAAAGATCTGAGGAGGTCCGGAGAAAGTTTGATAACCCCCATCATAGCCATGGCTCCATTTGATCCCATAGTCACCGGCGAAAACCGTAACAGCACAGAACAAGGCTATGATGAACCAGACAACGGGCTGCAAACTTCTTGGCATCAACTCATGTATAGCAAACTCGCTTAGACAAAACAATGAGCAAAGCCTGCGAAAGAAAACTTTAGCGCTTCCAACGCATTGGGCTAAAAAAGTCATTTTTCTGAGATATGCTGCGTATTCCGGTCGATATCGGACACTGATCTCGATTCAATCCGGATAGCCGTCCGAAATCAAAGCGGACACTGTTCTGATTGATTTCGGACGGTGTTTCGGGAGTTATCCGGACAGTTTTTCGGACCCGTCGGAACGGTTTCCGGATTGGATCGGAAGCGTGTCCGAAATGAATCGGAACAGGTGAGCTGGGGTGATCCGGGGTCATAGTCTCCAGGCACGCCTAATCTGGCCCTGAAAACAGTCCGAAGCGACAGCCTCATACCAGAGAAAGAGACTGCATCTGCGAGCAGCTGACGAGAGCCGCCTTCAGGCATGGAATGTCGGAGCAAACCGACACGGAGAATCCTCGCCGCGAAGGATCCCTCAACGGCGCACCCACCATTTTTCTCCAGATGCCTCGGCCGAGTTTGTGGGAGCCTTACACCGTCACTGAATATCCTCAACAACGCGCACGCCATACGCACAAGATTCACGAATCTCTGAGATGGTGGCAGTCATGTTAACGCAATCGAACGAAGACTCTCTCATGCCGATCGAGCTCAATAAGCATCCATATCCATCCCGTCTACTCACCAAGACTGAGGTGGCTAAACTCATCCGCAAATCCACCCGGACCGTTGAGCATTGGGTCAACGCTGGGTATCTCAGCTCCATCCGCATTTCCCATTCCGTTCTATTCGACTATGATCAAGTCATTGCTGATCTGAAAAAATTCGAGACGGGGTCCCGCAAGTGAGTAAGTGGATAGAAGCAACCAAGCACCAAGGGGTCGCATTTGGGTTCGCTCTAAGAACGGCGTTTTTTGGTGCGCTGCTTAGGAATTACGGCGAACCAAGACTCGGCAGCGGTTTGTTTGGCCATCTCTCGGTAGTGCTTGTGCAAAACTGCGGGGCTATGTCCGAGTTCAGATGCTATTTTACCTGCGTCGGGCACAAGGGCAAACCTGTAACTGGCGTAGCTGTGCCGGAGACCATTGTGTTTCCACTTCACTCCGGCGGTGGTCGCAGCCGCGCACTGAAGCTGGTAGAACTGGTCGTGTGTCCCCTTCCATACTTTTCCGGTTCGAGCCTTTTTTCCCAACAACCATAGGGAAAGAGACTTTCCAATCGGAATAGTTCTGCGGCTTGCCGTCTTAGCCACTCCGCGAGAGATCACAATTGTATCAGTCTTCAGATCTATGTCCGACCACTCAATCCTTTCAACTTCGTTCGAACGCAATCCAGCCAATCCCTGGAGCGCAAGGCAGGGACGATAGTTCGGCTCCGCCGCGGCTAGCAGCTTAGCGAACTCATCAGGAGTAAATATTTCGATATCGCTAGGTCGGACTCGAATAGATTCGGTATCCACCACCGGATTGAACCCTCGATGAACGTAGCCGCGAGTGGAGCAAAACTTAAAAAACAGGTGAAGGACGGTGCGGTAATTCTTCAGCGATTGAGGGGAAAGTTTGAGTTCTTCCAACCAGCACTGGATCAAGGGTGTGGTTAGCGTGGAGACATTCGTCTGGAATGAGGTTGCGAAGCGGGAGAGGCGGGATTGGAGATCCTGTAAGTAGCGTTCACTCGCCTTCAGTGCCCTTTTGTTTTGGATGAGCTCAGCGACAGCAGCCGTCACGGTCTTTTCCGGAAGTGCGGAAGGATTTCGTTGCACAAAGAAATGCGCAGCCTCAATCAAACGCTGTCGATTTCCGCCGAGCAGCGTTAACGCCTCCACGTAATCTGACACGGCGACTTCGAGGGGGACATTTATTGGCCGAATCATTTCGGTTAGCCGGGAGAACACCGCACGCTCCTCTGCTCCGAATCCCGCTGCGTAAGTCTCTCCTTGAGACATGAGCGTTGCCACTCGTTCGGCGGCGACCTTCGCATCCGACAAGGAGCCGAAGGAGACCAGCTTTCTAGACCCGCTGGTATAATCTGCGACCTGAAAGAATTGGACGCCTTTTTGAATACCAGACTTCCGAGTGACCGAGTAGATCCGCACCTGGACGCTCCCTCTCCGAATGACACAGGGTGCGGCGCTGTTGCTTTTGGTTTTCACCGCCCCACTGTCTGATAACTGTCTGATAACCTCAAGGAAAGATTCGTTTTAGGGGAAGAAATCGGAGGTATAAGCCCTTGATTATGAACTGGAGCCAAAGAAGGGGATTGAACCCTTGACCTACGGTTTACGAAACCGTTGCTCTACCACTGAGCTACTTTGGCGCTCACTACGAGTGTGATCGACAGGAGTCGATGTCGCTCAAGGCCCATTTTCATTTCTATTCCCGTCAGGGCAAGCTTATTTCGAGAGCTTATTTCCGACCTGAATCCGCCGCCTACTCTGCTGCCACTAACCAGTCCCCAACCGGAGGGGATCCCCCGAGACGGGCGACGCTATATAGGCAGGAGAAGTCGCCGCAGCCTAAATCCGACGGCCTCTCCAAAAACTCATTCCGGAACCCTTTGAATATCAAGAGATCTCTGTCTTCCCGCACGCAGTGCCTTCTAGCAGCAAACACCGCCGGCGCGATCCCACAGCTTCCGCTCCTCACAACAACCGTGCTTTCGCGCCGGCGGTGGTTGCTGCTAGCGGGAGAGGGTTTGACCTGCTCGGTGCTGGCCTGCTACGCTCTGAATCGCGCGCATGAATAAGAATAATCGCCTCAAATATAAACGCATCCTCCTCAAACTCAGCGGTGAAGCCCTCGGCGGAACCGCCGGCGTGGGCATCGATGCCAAAGCCGTCGGAGAAATGGCCAATCAAGTCATGGAGGTGCGCCAACTCGGAATTGAGGTCGTGGTCGTCATCGGAGGCGGCAATATCTTTCGCGGTCTCCAGGGCAGCGAGCGGGGCATCGAGCGGGCCACGGGAGACTATATGGGCATGCTCGCCACGGTGATCAACTCGCTCGCGCTCCAGGATCGCCTGGAGAAGCTCGGGGTCGAGACGCGGGTTCAGAGTGCCATCACCATGTCCCAGGTCGCGGAACCCTTCATCCGCCGCCGCGCGATGCGCCACCTGGAAAAGGGCCGCGTGGTGATCTTCGGCGGGGGTACCGGCAATCCCTATTTCTCCACCGACACGGCGGCCGCCTTGCGTGCCAATGAAATCGGCGCCGATGTCATCCTCAAGGCCACCAAGGTGGACGGCATCTACGACAGCGATCCCAAGAAGAATCCCAAAGCCAAGCGCTACAGCCAAATCACCTACCAGGAGGCCCTGATGCAGCAGCTCAAGGTGATGGATTCGACCGCCTTTTCGCTCTGCATGGACAACCGCATGCCCATCATCGTGTTCGATGTCTTTAAGCCCCACAACCTGCGCAAGGTCGTGCTCGGCGAGAAGGTTGGCACCCTCGTCACTCACGCGGAGTAGTTTCCAGCTGAAGACGCGCTGAATGGGGCCTCCGCCCACGCCGAAACGACAATAGGTCGGACGAACCCACTCACCGACCGGGATAGGCCAGGGCCATGCCAGAATTACCCGAAGTGGAAGTCTTGGTCCGTCACTTGCGCGATCGGCTGATCGGAAAGCAGATCACTGAGCTCGATGTGTGCCGCCCGCGAAGCATCCGACCGACCGATCCCCGGACCTTCCGAAAGGCCCTGACGGGCGCGACATTCGAAAGCGTGGAACGACGTGGAAAGTTCCTGCTCTTCGGGCTGAAACCGGCTAAACCCGCTCAACACGCCATCTCCCTGGTCGGCCACTTGGGAATGACGGGCCGTATGTCGGTCGTGGGTGCCGATGTTCCCCTGCCCCGTCATGTCCCGGTTCGCCTGTTCTTGGGTAAGGAGCAGCTTATCTTCGAGGACACCCGCTACTTCGGTCGATTGACCCTGGATACCAGCCCATTGGCTGACCTGGGACCCGAACCGCTGGACGCGGAGTTCACGAGTTCCTACCTCCAGAAGGCGCTTCAACGAAGCTCTCAGCCGATCAAGGTCAAGCTATTGGACCAAAGCTTAGTGGCCGGCATCGGTAACATCTACGCCAGCGAGGCGCTGTTTCGTTCCCGAATTTCTCCCCGAACGCCAGCCAACCGCCTCAATCATCAACAGCTCCAGCGGCTGACCGAAGCCATTCGCGGCGTTTTGGAGGAGGCCATCCGCTTCGGATCGACACTGCCCTTGGATTTCTCGGGCGAAGGGAAGAAGGATGGGCTCTTCTACTACGGATCGAGCCCGGATAGCGCGAAGAACTACGAGGAACGCCTGCAAGTCTATGATCGAGAGGGCCAGCCTTGCTACCGCTGTGGAACACCGATCCGCCGGATGGTTCAGGCCGCCCGCAGCACCTTCTACTGCCCGGGTTGTCAGCCCACAAGGTGAGTCTCCAGTTCCCAGGCGAGTCATCGGGGAAATCGGCGGTTCCAACTGCGGGTGTCATTGTTTTCGGGTGAGACCATGACGGATCCAATTTGCCCTGTGGCCCGCGTCCTCTTGTATGGAGTTCCTGCTTCAGCAGGTTTGGCGTCCCTTCCCACTCCGGTGCCGCATCCGCCTTCAGCCCAATCCATGCAGTAGGGCGGCATGGATTGGGCTGAAGGCGGAACTCCATACGGGGGACTGCCCTTTCGGCGCATTACACGTGAGTGGGGGCCGTATGCGTGCGCGGCGAGGTGGGATCATGTTAAGTGAGAATCGCTGTTGCCCTACCTGGTCAGCTAGGCTAAAGACCTGACATGCGCTTTATTGGCAATATCTACGAGAAACTCCAAAGGCACCCCAAACGGGTGGTCTTTCCCGAAGGTATGGAGCCTCGGGTGCTCCAGGCAGCGCGCCAATTTCACTCCCTTCGCCTCGGTGTGCCAATCCTTCTGGGCAATCGTACGGAGATCAAGGCCAGCGCCGCTCAGCTGAATGTCTCCCTGGAGGGTATCCGGATCATCAACCCGGCCGAAAGCGAGGATCTTCCGCTGTTCACCCAGCGCTTCGAAGCGTTGCGGCGCAGCAAAGGCATCCAACAGCAGGAAGCCCGGCAGGCGATGATCCATCCCAACTACTACGGAGCCATGATGGTCGCCATGCACCAGGCAGATGGCGTGGTCAGCGGCGCCAGTGAAATCACCGGAAGCACCCTTCGCCCCTTCTTCCAAATCATCAAAGTGGCCCCGACCGCCTCAACCGCCTCCAGCTGCATGGTGATGGAGGTCGACGACAGCCGCTTCGGCGACGACGGTGTACTGTTCCTGGCTGATTGCGGTGTCATCCCCGAACCTACCGTCGATCAACTTGCCGACATCGCGGTGTCGACCGCTGGACTGGCCCGCCAACTCACGGGAAAACGTCCCCGAGTCGCGCTCTTATCCTACTCCACGAAAGGCAGCGCAACGCATCCCACCATCGGCCGGGTGCAAGCCGCAACAGCACTCGCCATCCAGCGGGCGCAGGAGCATCGCTTGGAAGCAGATTTCGATGGGGAACTCCAGGTGGATGCCGCCCTGATACCCCATATCGCCGCACGCAAAACCCCCGACAGCAAGGTCGCTGGGCGCGCGAATGTCCTCATCTTCCCCGACCTGAACTCCGGCAACATCGCGAGCAAGCTGGTGCAACACGTCGCCCGCGCGAATGCCTACGGGCAGATTCTCCTGGGTCTCGACCGCCCGGCCGCCGATGTCTCTCGCGGATCCAACGCGCACGACATCCTCGGGGTGGCCGCCATCGTGGGGCTGCAATCGATCGCCTACCAGGAGCTCCACCCCGAACAGACCCAAAAATAACCAAACCCCCTCGCCTCCCGTGAACACCGACACGCCCAGGGTTTTCATCGCCGCCACCCGCCAGAACGACGGCAAGACCACCACTTCCCTCGGCTTGCTCGCCGCTCTTCAAGCTCATCACCCACGCATTGGTTACATCAAGCCCGTGGGACAGCGCTTCGTGGAGATCGAGGAGCACAAGATCGATGAAGACACGGTGCTGATGGACTCGGTGTACCAGCTCAACTGCCCGCTGGTGGACATGAGCCCCATCGCCGTCGAACCCGACTTTACCCGCAAGTATCTGCAAGCCTCCAACAACGAGATGTTGGTGAAACGGATCCAGCGGGCCTTTGACCGGGTAGCGTGGGAGAAAGACTTCGTGCTCTGCGAAGGCTCCGGCCATGCCGGTGTCGGAGCGGTGTTCGATCTCTCCAACGCACAAGTAGCCAAGACGCTCGGAGCCAAGGTGATCATCGTCAGCCGTGGTGGAATCGGAAAGCCCATCGATGAGGTTGCCCTCAATCAAGCGCTGTTCGAGAAAGAGGGCGTCGAGATCATCGGAGTCATCCTGAACAAGGTGATTCCTGAGAAGCTGGATTTCGTCTCGGACTTCGCCCGCAAAGGACTCAAACGCAAGGGCCTCGAATTGCTCGGCGTGATTCCGCATCATCCGATGCTGTCGAGCCCCAACATGGCGTCCATTCAGGAGGAACTGAATGCGAAGCTCCTTTGCGACGCCGAATCCCGGCTCCATATCGTCCGCGATGTGGTGGTAGGAGCCATGGGTGTTCAGAACGCGCAGCGCTTCTTCAAACCGGGGATCTGCCTGATCACGCCGGGAGATCGGGAAGATCTCTTGCTGGCCGCCGCGACCACCCCCCCTGATAGCACCGGCGAGAGCCTCGCGGGCATCGTGCTGACCGGCGGGCTCCGTCCCAGCGCCTCCGTGATGGACGTGATGAAGAAGATGTCCTTCCCCGTGCTCCTCGCCAAAGAGGACAGCTACGAAGTGGCTTCGAAGGTTCATGACATGCTCGTCAAGACGCGTCCGGATGACACCGCGAAGATCGAGCTGATCCGAGGCCTCATCGGCAAGCACGTCGATGTGAAGCGCATCCTCTCCAAACTTTGATCCGTCAAGAAACCCTATCGCACGCCGCTCCTGACCTTATCGTATGGCTATGTCACTGGAACTGAATCCTAATCTTAAAAAGCTTCCGGTCTACCAGCCCGGGCGCCCGATCGAAGAAGTGGCCCGCGAGCTAGGACTCCCGGCTCAGGACATTATCAAGCTCGCCTCCAACGAAAACCCTAACGGCCCCTCCCCCGCTGCGGTAACCGCTATGGAACGGGTGATCCGAAATCTCCACCTGTATCCGGATGGCAATGCATTTTACCTGAAACAGAAGCTCGCCCAGAAGTTGGGAGTCACGCCCGAGAACTTGGTGCTCGGCAACGGTTCGAACGAGATCATTGAGTTCGTCGGCCATGCCTTGATGGGCCCGGGGGTCGATGTGGTGGTCTCTCAATACTGTTTCGCGGTCTACCCGATCATTACGCATCTGTTCGGCTCCCGCCTGATCACGGTGCCTGCCAACGGACTCGGACACGATCTTCCGGGCCTGCTTCAAGCCATCACGCCAACAACCAAGGTGGTGTTCGTGGCCAATCCCAACAACCCCACTGGCACCTTACTCTCGCCCCAGGACATCCTGGACTTTGTGCAAAAGGTTCCCTCGCATGTTCTCATCGCGATGGATGAGGCCTATCTCGAATTCCTGCCCCAGCCCTGCGACCTCCTCCCGATGATCCGGCAACGCTCCAAGCCAAACCTGCTCCTGATGCGCACCTTCTCCAAGATCTACGGACTGGCGGGACTGCGTCTGGGTTACGGAATCGGAGATCCCGAGTTGATCGCCAGCCTGGAGAAGGTCCGGCAACCGTTCAACATCAATGCCCTTGTTCAAGCCGGGGCGATCGCCGCGCTGGATGACACAGATCACTTAAACAAAACTCGCGACAACAATCTGCAGGGCCTGCGTTTTTTCGAAACCGAGCTGAAAGCGCTCGGGCTCGAGTTCCAGCCGTCGGCCGCAAATTTCATCTTGGTCAAGGTCGGCCAGGGTCAGCGGGTGTTTGAACTCATGCAGCAACAGGGGGTCATCGCCCGACCGATGGGTGGCTATCAGCTCCCGGACTACATCCGGATCTCGATCGGCACAGCAGCCGAGAACCAGCGTGGTCTCGCAGCCCTCAAGCAGGCGGTGGCTCAGCTCGCCCCGAAATGAGCGCCCCCAATGGTTCCAGGCCTTTGTGCATCAGGGTGACACGCTAACCAGGTGATCCTGCATCGAACCATCGCCCTGATCGAGCAAGGCATTCAGGAAGGCCTGCATCTGGGCGCGCAGCTGTTTGTCGCGCGAGGAGGAAGGGAGGTCGCGGACCTGGCGATCGGCGAGTGTCGTCCAGGTGTCCCCATGCGGACCGACACCAGTCAGTTCTGGTTTTCCTGCACCAAACCCGTCACCGCAGTCGCCGTGTGCCAGCAGCTCGAACGCGGCCGGCTCCATCTTCACGATCCGGTCGCCCGCTTCATCCCCGAGTTCGCGCAGGCAGGAAAAGAAAACATCACCCTCGCTCACTTACTCACTCACACCGCCGGCTTCCGCGGCGCCAATCAGATCGATCTCTCGCTACCGTGGGACGAAGTGATCGAGTTTATCTGTGCCGCACCCGCTGAATCCGGATGGATCCCGGGCCAGCGGGCAGGATACCACCACAGCGCCAGTTGGTACGTGCTTGGAGAGATCGTCCGCCGCCTGGACGGCCGTCCCTTCTCCGACTATGTGCGCGAAGAAATTTTCCTGCCTCTGGGGATGAGCTCCAGCTGGCTCGGCATGACGAGCGCCGCATTTCAGGAACTGGGAGATCGCCGGGGTGATTTCTTCGAGATGCGTCCAGGCGATGCCAAACGAACGCCCGTCGCGACGACGGAACACGATTCAACCGCCTGCCGACCCGGAGGAAACGCGCGCGGCCCCGTGCGCGAGCTTGGACAGTTTGTGGAGATGCTCCGGTGCGGCGGCGAGGCGAATGGGCACCGGATTCTTCGTCGCGAGACAGTGGATTTGATGCGCTACCGCCATCGCCAAGGTCTCTACGATGAGACCTTCCTTCAACACATCGATTGGGGACTAGGACTGCTGCTCAATACCCAGCATCCAGGCCAGCCCATTTTGTCCTACGGCTTTGGCCAGCACGCGTCGCTGGATTCGTTTGGGCACGGCGGCATGCAGACCTCCATCTCATTTGTCGACCCCGATCAGGACCTGTCGGTGGCCTGGGTGTGCAACGGGATGTGTGGCGAGCGACTTCATCGCCAGCGCAACCACGCGATCAACACGGCGATCTATGAAGATCTCGGGCTCGCTGTCCGTGGGACTTAGCCCACTCCGACCTCGAGTCGGAGTGGGCTAAGTCCCACGGACAGCGAGATGTTTTCCTGCGGAAACGACGAATACTCACCTTAAGGCAGGAGAAGTCTTTCGCCGTCGATCACCGTTCCTTGCTTCTTGCCAAGGCTCCTTCAACCATTCCGCGCGGTCCGGGGCTGCGTAGGGAGTTCCTGCTTCAGCAGGTCCCCGCTTTTCCTACACGGCAAAGGACTGGACGCCGAATATGGAGCCCCTCGGTCTCCCCCATCGCGTCCTTTGCGCCCATAGCGGTTCAATTCTTCCCGCCCATCGGCTGTGCGCCAGATCCGGCTCACTTCAGCCAGGCCGGTGTGCGCTCTAGTTTCCAGATCTCTTCGAGCGGCTGACGCTCACGAACGAGCGCGGATTTGCTTCCCGAAACGAGCACCTCAGCCGCGAGGCCACGGGAATTATAATTGGATCCCATGACGGAACCGTAGGCGCCTGCGCTCAGCAGGGCCAGCAGATCCCCTTCCCCGACCTTGGGCAAAAGGCGGTCCTTGGCGAAGTAGTCACCCGACTCGCAGATGGGGCCAACGACGTCGCTGGAGATCGTGGCTCCCTTCTTGGCTCGAACCGGTACGATCTGATGATACGAGTCATAGAAAGCCGGCCGGATCAGGTCATTCATGGCCGCATCGACAATGACGAAGTTTTTCCGTCCGGTGCGTTTCACATACTCTACCCGGGCCACCAAGATGCCGGCGTTACCGACGATGAAGCGGCCTGGTTCGAGCAGAACCTTGAGCCCCATGGGCTGGAGTATGGGGATCAGCGTTTTGGCATAGCTGGCCGGAGTGAGAATCTTGCGGGCCGGGCCGGTCTTCCACCACTGGGCCTGACCGCTCTCGAGCGCCGGCTGATAAACAATTCCAATGCCGCCCCCGATGCTGAAAAACTCAAAGGCATACTTGGCAGCCAGCTTGGCCACCATCGGCGCCACCTTGCGAACGGCACTTTCGAACGGGGCAACCTCGGTCAACTGAGACCCGATATGCATCTGAATGCCACGGAGCCGGAGGTTCCTCAGCTTGCTGGCCCGGGCGTAGACTCCTTCCACCTGCTCAAATGCGATCCCGAATTTATTTTCATAAGTCCCAGTCGTGATTTTCGCGTGAGTATGAGCGTCAATGTTGGGGTTCACTCGCACCGCCACGGGGGCCTTGACCCCAATGCGTTTGGCAACTCGGTTAATCCGCTCCAGCTCAGGCTCGCTCTCCACATTGAAGGAATAAATCCCCTGGCGAATGGCGAAGGCGATCTCAGTCTCCGTCTTGCCCACCCCGGCAAACACGCACTTCGCCGGGTTTCCACCGGCAGCAATCACCCGACGCAGCTCCCCTTCACTCACCACATCGAAGCCGCTGCCTTCGCGGGCGAGAGTCCGCATCACCGCCTGATTGGAGTTCGCCTTCATGGCGTAGCAAATCAGGTGGTCTAAGGGCTCCAGAGCCTGGTCGAGCCGCTGGAAATGATCCTTGAGAGTGCTCTGCGAATAGACATACAGGGGCGAACCGAACTTCTTGACCAGAGATTCGATGGAGACGTTCTCGCAGAACAGCTGGGATCCGGAGTAATGGAAATGGTGCATGGTGTAGATAAACTCCCAGGCCCCCTGATCTACCGATCCGAGGCCTGGGAGAGATTGGATGCGTGGACTTTATCGGGACGCGCAATCAGGGCTCTGACAGAATCCGTGCTCGTTCCCGATGATACTCTTCGGCGGAAATGGGCGAGTCCGAACGGGTGTAGGACTTCAGCAGAGCCGCCAGCTTCTCGGCCTTGGTAGTCGGGGCGGCCACAACAGCAGGAGTGGCGGCTGCTGAGGCGGGAGCTGCAGGCGCTGGCTTCACCGTCGCCTTCTTCGCCTGGGATTCCGCGGCACGTTCCGCTTCGGTACGGGTGTGAAGCTTGGCTTTGGCCTCTTCCAACTTAGCATTGGCACGCGCCTTGTCGGCATCCGCCTTGGCACGTTCAGCCTGCGCTTTGGCTTCCGACTTGGCTTGAACCTCCTGGGCTTGTTTGGAGCGCCGCTCGGCCTCCGCTCGGTCGGCTTGAATCTTGGCCTGAGCCGCTTTCGCCTTCTTCTCGGCCTCCACGCGTTCGCCTTCCTGACGGATCAGCTCACGCGCTGCCAACCGCGACTGCTCTTCCTGACGCTTCAGCTCCGCTTCCGCCGAGGGAGCAGGAGCAGGAGCTGCAGCTGCAGCTGCAGCCGGGGCCGGAGCAGGAGCGGGCGCTGCGGTCACTGGAGCTGCCTTGGTCGCTTTCGCCTTCTTGCTTGGATTCGCGGCGGCCTCCTGCTGTTCCAACTCAGCCAAAGTCTGACGCAACAGCTCGCGAGCCTTGCGTTCCTGCTCCAGGGAAAGAACGGGGAGCGAGGGCGCGGGGCTGGCGACCTGGACACGACCAGCGCCACCTGAGGCGTTCTGGGCAAACTGTTTGGAATCCAGCTCAGACTGCACCTTCTCAACCCGAGCTTTTCGATCCGCTTCCACCGCCTCAGCGGCGGGAGCCGGGGCTGGAGGAGTGGAGGCCGAGGCCAAGGCGGCTGCGGGTGGGGGCGTTTGGCTGGAAAAAGCAATACCTTCACGGCGCTGGCGCTGCTGGGCTTTCTGTTGTTCAGCGGCCTCGCGTTCGGCTGCCAACCGGGCGCGATCGGCGGCGAGCTTTTCACGCAAGGACTGGCTCCGCTGCTTCTCCGTGGCTTCCGAAGTCGGTGGCGTTTCACGCGACACCACCACGGGCGCCGGTGCGGGGGAACCGGTGGCAGCGGGAGGCACCGGAGAAACCTCTTGAGGCTTGTTCGCGACGGCTACTGCCGCCGGGGCTTGGCCAGCCCGCTCGGCACGACGCCGTTCCACTTCGCGTTCGATCTGCGCCAATCGCTCCTGGCGGGCAACTTCTTCCGCGCTGGGAGGAGGAGGGCTCAGCTTCACCGGGCGGCTGGTGGCATAACGCACCTTGGGTCCCGGGGCCGTGGTTTGCTTCGCGGCTAAGGATTTGGCCTGATTCTGTAGCTGCTGGGCGGACTTGGCGCTGGCTTCGGCAGCGCTGGCAGCTGGCTGGCCAGCGGCGTTCGCCTGACGCTCCAATTCCAGCCTCGCCCGCGCAGCTGGATCCTGGGCACCCGTCGGGGCGTCAGCAGCCATGGAAGACCGTCCCGGAACCAGCCCCACCCAGATCAGACAGCAAATGAGAAAGCGTCGGATTTTTTGCATGAAAAGATTTTAGCGGATCCAGTGGGCCAGGTGCAACTGGATAAACGAAAGGTGTGGTTAGCCCTTCGCCCAACCATATAGGCGCTGCCAGTCTTGGAGCCCCCAGCACGCCAGGAAGGCCCGGCCGGCAGCGCCTCGTAGCCACGGACGTGTCACTTTGACCGGCGCAGCGACGGACAACGGGCTCGATTGCCTCAGCAAACCCAAGGTCCGTACCCCGATCAGAATCGGCAACGCACAGCCCAGCCGCAAGCGACGGGCATTCCCAGGGATCCCCAGCGTATAGGCCCACCCGGAATCGAGGAATGCCTGGCTTCGATCGAGATACCGCTCGTAAATCGGACGCAACCGAGGCCCATTCCTGGTTTCAAGGAGATCGCTCGGGCGCAGGCCGACCGCCGCCAGCTCCTCCGACGGCAGATAGCATCGTCCCTGACGCAGATCCCGAGGCAAATCGCGAAGGATGTTGACCAGCTGCAGTCCTTTTCCGAACTCGACGCCCCTCCGGAGTTGCGCCGCCTCATCCCAGGCCCCTTCACCAAACAGATGCGCCGAGCACATCTCCGTCCAGAAGCGTCCCACGCACCCCGCGACTCGAAAGGTGTAGTCGTCCAGCTCCTCGGCCGATCGGAGGGCCACAATAGAGTCCGCCGTCGCCCCCCCAAACCGCTGCAGATCCAACTCCTGCCCCCCGGTGATGACATCGATCACCGAAGTGATCCGTGCTTGGTCGGGACCCGAGAATCCGCGCAGAACTGCCACCGCCTCCTCGATCCTGGCCAGCAACCGCTGCTCCCCTGGCGATGCCGTGCGCGAGCTAGCCGATACAAAGGAAGTGAGATCGAGCGGGCGAGCGGCCGGATCCAGGATGCGGCGCCGCATCGCCCCCAACGCGTCAAGGCGTTGGGATACCGAGATGAGGTCCGTGTCCGCGACGGTATCGGTCGCACGAGCCAAGAGGTAGGCCAACCCGATCTGAGGGCGGACCGGTGCCGGCAGCAGCCGCAGCGTCAGATAGAAGCTCCGCGAGGTATCACGCAGCAACAGAACCAGCGATGGAGGAATCTCAGCCATCATCGCCGATCGTTACCCTTTCGGGAGCCGCACTGAAAATCAACCCGCATGTCAGGCCCTAAGCCTGCTTGGAGACCGCCAGGCTGGAAAGGGGAAACTGAGTCGACGATTTGTAGCGTCGTCCGTCCCTGGACGATTCCCCTGCCCCGGAGCGCAGCGGGCAGTCCCTTCATCCTTTCCCTTTTTCCACATCCCATGGGCCGAGACGGCCCACACTACAATTGATAGGGGTAGGAATGCGGGATTGACCGCACCCCTCCCTCCAAACCGGACTGGCGGATTTCCCGCATCCGGCTTACCAGTCAGTAGGGTCCACAGTGGGGCTGAAGCCTATTGAGTCGGGTATCCTGCCAAACTGAAT
>JAEUHE010000168.1 GCA_016793885.1 Verrucomicrobiales bacterium | reverse complement strand
AGCATTCGTTCGTTGATGGGACTAGTCCATCTCACTGACCGCCATTCATTCGGCACCGTCAATCAAGCTTGCGCCAAGGCTTCGGCCAAGGGCACCTGGCGGCTGCGCGACCTCAAGGTGCTGTTGGAGAGCCGAGAAACTCAGAGCCAGTTGAACTTTGAAGATCACCATCCGCTCATCCGTAACCTGAGCGAATACGGAGTCTTCATCCGTCAGCAAACCCAGAACCAAACCAACCAGGCCCCAACTCCATGAACCAACACCTTGCTCAATACGCCCGCCAACTCCGACTATCGGGACTTTTGGCCAGTCTCGAACTGCGTCTCCAAGAGGCCCGAACCCATCAACTTCCTCACGAACAGTTCCTCGAACTGATCTTCCAAGACGAGATCAATGTGCGCCAGCAGCGCTTGATTGAGAAGCGCAAGCGCGATGCCGGCTTCCGTGATGCTAACAAAACCCTCGAAGACTTTGACTGGGCGTTTAATCCGTCCATTAAACGCCAACCCATTATCGAACTGGCTACCACTCAGTTCATCCGTGAGCACCGCGACGTTTTCCTTATTGGGCCGCCGGGGTTGGGCAAGAGCCACCTGGCTCAGGCCATTGGCTACCAAGCCATCAAGGCGGGCTTTCAGGTGATTTACACCTCCATCTTCGATCTGGTTCGTGAACTCCAAGCCGAGGCCTCTCCGGCTGAATTGGATCGCAAGCTCACCGGCTATCTCAAACCCGACCTGCTCATTATCGACGATATGGGACTGAAAGTGCTGCCACCCAAAGCCGGTGAGATCTTGATGGAGGTGATCATGCGCCGCTACGAAGTTCGCTCCACTTTGATGACTTCCAACCGGCCCATCGAAGAGTGGGGCAAGCTGCTCAACGACGTTCCTGCGGCCAGCGCGATCCTTGATCGACTGCTTCACCATGCCGAGATCATCGAGGTCTCCGGTCGCAGTTACCGCCTTCACCAAGCCGCTCACAAAGAGAACAAGAACAGCGGCCTGGCGGCCGAGAAGAAGAAGTGAGTTTTACGCACCGACCATGGCTTGCAATCACATCCACCCGGATAGAACCCCAGCCCGACCTCGTCGAGCTGGGATCGGATGCTCGCGCAATCCATGGGCACCGCGACGCTCGGGTTGCGCTCCCGCAGAGCCCTATCCTTCGCAGCGCACTTTGGTTCTAATTAACTAAATCTTGAAATCCAAACCTCTTAATCTCTAAATCCGCTCACTCGGGGACGGGTCAGTTTGATTCGACCCTGGGTGGGTCAATTTGATTCGACCGCTGGCACTACAGCTACGCGTGGGACTCGAGTGGTCAAACGGTGAAGACCACGACCTATGCTGCGGGTACCCCCAATTCTGCCACCAAAGTTGAGACCTATGCCCGAGACGGGTCACTGCTCTCCGTCACGGGCAGTGCGACTCATCCAGAACGATATCTGATCACGAACTCAGGTGGATCTAGGGCTCGTCGGACGATCCATCTCAGTGCGACGGGGGCAGATCTTAACCAATGGGAGGAGGAGCGCCTGGACACTATTGGACGCTTCAGAAATTATTGGTCGAGCTCTTACGCCAACCTTCCGATCCTGCAAGTTTCCTACAACAACAACGGGCAGATCTGGAAGCGTGAGACCCCGGATGGGCAGTTCATTACCACTTTCAATGGCAAGGGCGAGGCGGTCACCAATGCTCTTGATTTAAATATTAACGGAACGATCGAACCAGCCGGCACAGATCGCTTGTCGCGTACGGTGTCCGACGTATTAACCGCCCATGGGACGGTGGTGAGGAGGAGCAGAACCTATGTTTGGCCCACCAACAACGTTAATTCCTCGGTGCTGGCCAGCACGGTGGAGACTTCCGCGGACGGACTCAAACGATGGGAAACGATCTGGGGTCAGACGACCACGACCGAATGGAGTTCACCTATAAACGGATCTCGAACCCGAACGACGACCTTCCCTAACAATACGTGGACCTTGGATAGCTTTAGCTACGGACGGTTGGTCAGCAGCACGCAGTATGATTCCAACTCGGTGCAGCTGGCTCAAGCTTCGTATGGATACGATCCCCTCGGACGGCTAATCTCGGTAACGGACAGTCGAAATGGAACCGCTTTCTCTTCCTTCGATAACCTAGATCGGCTTACCACCACGACTGCCCCTCAGCCGGGAACGGGTAGCCCCGCGTTGACCACCTCGTACGGTTTCGATGATCGCGATCGGATTATTCAGATCAGCTTGCCTGACGGAGGAGTTATCACCAACGAGTACTTCGTCACCGGTGAACTCAAGAAGACGTACGGCACTCGAACCTATCCTATTGAGTATGTCTATGACACCTTAGGTAGGGTTCGAACGAACACGACCTGGCAGAACTTTTCCTCCAGTGCGGGCGCGGCCAGCACGGTCTGGAACTATGATGCGACCAGTGGGCTGCTCACATCTAAGCGTTACAACGACAACACCGGCCCGAATTACACCTATCTCACCAGCACCACGCTCAAACGCCACAAAGTTTCAACTAGGACATGGGCTCGAGGCACCGTTGCGACCTACGGTTATAACAACGCGGGCGAGCCCTCCAATATTACTTACAACACCGGAACGAGCCTAACCGATCGGAACCTCGCCTATGACCGGCTGGGCAGATTGATAACGGCACAGATAGGTCCCGACAACAATGCTGTCACTCTCACCAATCAGTTTGCCTATGGGCCGGAGCCTGTCCTTCTCAAAGAAACCCATCCGGGAAACTCCATCGTCACCAACACCTACGATTCGCTTCTCCGTCGGGCTTCCGTCGCGATGCACGGCCAAAGCGCCACACTTGAGACGATCGGCTATGAGCCGGGTGGCCGATTAGGCTCGGTCACCAACGGCACCCACGCAATTTCCTTTGGTTACGTCCCCGCTGCCCCTGGTTTGCTTGCCAGCACGACCTTCAAGAACAGCGGAACTACCCGGCTAATTCAGACCAAGAGCTACGACTTGGTTAATCGCCTGCTCACGCACAATTCGGTGTCCGGCAGCGGTACCGCCATGAACTGGAGCTTCAACTACGACCAGGGGAATCAGCGAACTCGAGCCGATTTGGCCGACGGTTCTTACTGGGTTTACGAGTATGATTCCTTGGGACAGCTGATCAGCGGCAAAAGGTTTTGGAACGATGGAACTCCAGTCGCGGGACAACAGTTTGAATACACTTTTGATTCCATCGGAAACCGAACGGCGACGAAGGCTGGGGGAGATGATGATGGCAACAATCTTCGGTCTGCCACTTATGTCGCAAACCTCATCAACGAAACTACCAACCGAACGGTGCCGGGCGCGATCGACGTGATGGGGGTTGCCAGTGCAACCGCGGCAGTGACCGTCAATGGCCAATCTACTTATAGGAATGGGGAATATTACCGGAAAGAACTGAGCGTCTCGAATGGCTCGGGGGGAGTCTGGCAATCGATCACGAACACGGCCACTCAGGGTAGTTCAACCACTGTGATCGGGAACGCCTGGCTCGATCAGACGCCGCAGGTGTTCAAGTACGATGCGGATGGGAACCTCACCAATGACGGTCGGTGGACCTTCACCTGGGATGTGGAGAACCGCTTGATGACGATGGAGGCCATGGCAGTAGTCCCATCGGCCGCACGGAAGAAGTTGGATTTTACCTACGATGTGTTCGGCCGAAGGATCCAGAAAAAGGTGTCGACTTGGAATGGGAGTGCCTATGTCGCGGTGAGTACAAACAAGTTTGTTTACGATGGCTGGAATCTGGTTGCGACCCTGGATGCGGCGTCATCCCTTCAATATGGCTTTATATGGGCCAATGACCTGAGCGGGAGTTGGGCTGGCGCAGGGGGAGTAGGCGGACTAGTCGGGATGGTGATTCCAAGTGGTGGTTTAGCTGGGACTTACTACTACGCCTTTGATGGCAACGGGAATGTTGTAGGACTGGTGAACGGTGCCAACGGGGATGTGGCCGCCACCTATGAGTATGGACCATTTGGGGAGGTTCTTCGAGCCTCGGGCTCTCTTGCCGGTATCAATCCGTTTCGGTTCTCCACCAAGTATCAGGATGATGAATCGGAGCTAGTTTACTACGGATACCGATACTACAGCGCGTCGCATGGGCGGTGGATTTCGAGGGATCCGATCGAGGAGGCAGGAGGGCTAAACCTCAGTGGGTTTGTTGGTAACAACCCAGTTCTTCGCGTGGACCCATCTGGAAAGGAGTGGTTCAACGCTGTGAAAACCGCCATCGGAGAGCTAAGCGCTTCTACCAAGGAGGCGGTGCTCCAAAGCTCCGGGAATTGGGTTGCAAAGGGAACGATTGCGACCGTCCTGGATATGGAGAATCTGGCAATTCAATCTATCCCGAACTTCGGAGAGAGTGTGGCGAGCTCGATTAGGTTCGCTCAGGATCCTAGTCTCGAGAGCGCCTTCGGGCCTGCGATCGCTAACTTCGGGAGCGGTTTCGGAGCGTTCTATGAGGACCCCTCCTGGGAGAACGCTGGGGGTCTGGCTCAGGACATTTCAACTTTAAGCTCAGTTCTTGCTGGTCTCAGAGGAGGGCAGAAAGCTCTTAGAGACTATCCAGGGGGTGCGCGCGGTTTCTTGAATAACCTGCGAACGAGTGGTAGAGTATCCTTGGATGAGTATAAGCGTTTGCTTTGTAAGCTTCTCTCTGGGCCGAATGACGCAAAGGGGACACGCCAAGTATTGGACGGGTTGCCAACGGGGAAGCAATCTCATGTTAGGACTGTTAAGACAGAAGCAGATCTAAAGGCGTTGCACGATCAACTAACGACGGGTGGAACTTCAAAACCGCCTGGAGGCTATCCGGGAACTGTCACCAAGCTTCCAGACGGCACCGTTATCAGAATGAGGCCAGGATCGAAGAGTGGCGGATCAACAATCGACATCACTTATCCTGATGGAAAGCTGGGAAAGGTGCACATAGAATGAGTAACGAAACCAATGTGGATCGGGTCTTTGAAGCTGTTTTGGAGATGGCGGCGAAAGACATCGTAAGCTTGGCCGAAGTACGCCAGACTTTCGACAACCTATCGTGCGGCCACGGCGATTTTGCTGCAGTACTGAAGATCGTCCTTCTGCGACTCCTGAAAGCCGGAGTGGAACTCGGCCGCGCGAATAATCAAAGTGGGAACTACGTCGAGTTCATCGGATGGCAGGGCAGTTCAGAAACGAAAATCGAAAAGGCCATCGCTTTGATTTCGAGCGACATCCATGATGCCGAGTTTGGGGTGTGGCTGGCCCTCCGTTCAAATGTTGATCGCTATGAGAGGTGCTGAAGTGTCGCCGCAAAGGAAGGAAAGTTTGTTGACCTTACAGATCCCAAGGGCCGCACTCATATCTTGGAAGGTGATGGACCAGGGTTGGGAGGTGGGCATCGCCCCGGTCTTGGAAAATCTGGAAAGAGCGAGTTTCCGTCTGGCTGGTCTGATGATCGCATTCTGCATGAAGTTTCCGATAGCGCAACAGATCCGGGTCTGAAATGGTCGAAGCCTGACCCGCGTGGATATATAAGTGCTACGAAGACCGTCGATGGAGTGAACGTCAAGGTGGTGGTCGATACGAAGACTGGAAGGATCGTGACTGGCTATCCCAAGAATACCCCGAGGAATCCATGAACAAACGTGAGCAGTTAATCCGGAAC
>JAEUHE010000167.1 GCA_016793885.1 Verrucomicrobiales bacterium | reverse complement strand
GCAGACCTAAGCCTTATCCGCTCCTGATGAAACATCGGAGAACGTTTCGCGAAATTTCCCATCGAAACCGATACTACAAAAACAGCGTCTTCGGTCCCAAATACCGCATTTCTTCGAAGCGCTAACTAACTGCCATTCAGGCCTGTCCCTGGTTCAGATCCTCGCTCTTTCTACGGGCGCGCCTAGGGCACTGGGGATCGGAGTGGCCTGTCCCTGATTGCGTGGGCGTTGCTCACCCTGTCGTTGAGGGAGTTCTATACTTCTCCAGGTTCTATACTTCTCCAGCTTTCTCACCCCGTGGGAGGAGGATTCCAGCTCCGCTGTTAGGACGAAAGCGGCAGAAGGCTGCCGCACTCCGCAATGGTTAGCCTCCTGCCAAAACTGTCGGACGCGGGCTTTCCTAGCGTCAGCGTGTGGGGACTGGAGGCCGGGAACGCGGCGCCGACTTCGGTTTGCTAGCTGCGTTGGTGGATGACGGACTGTCCGCCGGTGCGGCCAGGGCTTCGACCTTCTTCTTGAGAGTCTCCAAGTCGCGCTTCAGGTCTTTGTTTTCCTGCTGGAGAGAAAGCACCTGGTCTCTAACGTCGCCCAGATCGACTCCGGGTTTGCGCTGAGTCCGGAGCTCGGTCAGAGCCGCATCCGCGGTCTGACGAACCCTGGAGGTTTTAGGAAGGTCGATGAATTTTTCCAACGCGGGAAGCGCCGCCGGATCGCCCAGCTGACCCAACGCCCGGATGGCGGCCATCTGCAGCCGATCCTGAGGGGCGTCCAGAAAGGTGGAGAGATAGTCCCGCACTTCGGCTTTGGCCTCCTGCAACCTGCCGAGGGACGCCAATGCCTCCAGCGCCGCTCCGACACTGGCAGTCGGCCAGCTAGTCTGGTTGGATGTCACCGCGGCGAGCAGTGGCGGGATGTAGGAGGGATCAGCTTGCTGTCGCATCGCAACAACGGCGGCGTCGGACAGGACGGCTCGATATGAGTTAGTGGCCAAGAACGCCAGCAGGAAGTCGCGAGTCTGGGGGCGGGAATAGGAGCCGAGACTTCGGATCGCCGAGGCGAGGATGTCGGGATTTTTTTCCTGGCCTAGGGTCCGTAGCGCCTGGCCCAGGCTTTCCTCACGATAAGGACGCGTGACATCATTGAGCACCTGAGCTCGGACTCGGGCGTCCCCCTGCGCCAGACCGGACTGAAGTGCCAAACGTGCATCCGGAGTGTCGATCTGCCGAAGTGCCTTGGATGCCTCGATGCGGGCGCCGTAGAAGGAATCGTTGAGCAGCACTTTTTTGAGCAGCTCGACCGAGGCTGAATCCTTTTTGCGAGCCAGTTGCGCGATCGCTTCGAGGCGGCCGATCAGATCAGAGCCGTTGGCGAGTTGAGCGGCCACGAGCGGGAAAGGCAGATCAAAGGAGACCTTGGCGAGGACCGAGAACTCAGGATCGAACCGGACCCAGTCCGGCTTCTCGGACAGGGCAGCATAGAATTCCGCGCTCTTGTCCTTCAGAGTCCATTCCCGATCCACCGTGCCCGCCTTGCCGCCGAAGCGGAACTTGACCGGAATCTGGAAGAGCAGCACTTCCGGGGACGTCGGCTGGTTCTGGGTTACGCTGACCTTGGCGAGTTTTTCCTTCTCCAGCCATTCGTAAGTGATGCGGAGGTCGGGCTGTTGCGCGTGGTAGACATACTGATCGAAAAAGGCGTCGAAGGAACGGCCCGACAGCTCCTCGATGACACGGACCAAATCCTCCGTCTCAACGACTCCGAACTTATGCCTCTCGACGTAGGTTTGAACGCATTTGCGATAGAGATCTTCGCCTAATTGGTGGCGCAGCATATGAAGGATCCAGCTGCCTTTAGGATAGGCCCGGAAACTGAATTGCTCCTCGGGCGAGGAGAACCCTCGATGGACAATCGGCAATCGGTCATCGGGAACCGCGACGATGCCTTTCGCGCTTTGATACATGATATAGAGTAGTTCGTCAGGTCCATGCTTGCTCCCGCGATACAGGGCGTCGTAGTAGGTAGCGAACCCTTCGTTTAGCCAGAGATGACTCCAATCTTTACAGGTGACCAGGTCGCCAAACCATTGATGTGCGAGTTCATGAGCGACCAGACTTTCGCTGCTGCGGAGGGTTTCGAAGCCGTCGGGGTACAGGGTGGCATCGTTCAGAATGGTGAGAGTCGTGTTCTCCATGCCACCCCAATGATAATCCGCGACCGCCACTTGATAATACTTGTCCCAGGGATACGCCACTCCGATTTCCTTTTCGAAGAAAGCCATCATGTCGCTGGTTCCCGCGAGAGTGTTGCGCGCGTTGGCTATCTGAGAGGCGGGCGTGTAGAGGGCAAGCGGGATGTCGCGGTACTTTTCTTCGATGCCTTTGAGGTGCCCGGCGGCCAGTGCGATGAGGTAATTCACGTGAGGTTTGTCCTGCAGCCAGCGGAAGCTGCGCAGCCCGGTGTTCGCATCGAGTTCTGATGACAACTGTTTGCCGTTCGAGAGCGCGACCATATCGGACGGCACATGGCAGATCACCTCGCTGGTGAACTTTTCGTTAGGAGCGTCAAAGGAAGGGAACCAATGACGAGCCTCGGTCGGTTCCCCCTGGGTCCAGAGATGGCTGTCAGCCGCGGGATAGCCTTCTGCCGGAGTCCTGAAATAGAGTCCTCTTCGCGGGGTGGCTGAGTAGCGGATGACCACCTCAGCCGCCTTGTCCGCAGCCACGGGACTGGAGAAGGTGATTTCGATCTGGGTATCGGTCGACTGCCATGCCTGGATGGGCTCGCTGGAGGTGACCGACTGCACCCGCAGATCGACCGCATCGAGTCGAAGCTGGGTAAGGGGTTTCGCGATGGGCGACCAGCGCAATGTCGCAGTGCCTTCGATCGAGCTGCGATTGAAGTCGGGGATGACATCGAGGATCAGGTGCTTGATGTCGATCTCGCGGCTGGGGGCGTACTGCCGCCCGCCTTTGGCATCCGTTGTCGCGAGCCAGGCATTGCGCATGCAGTGCGCGCAGAAAAGTTCCTCACTCTTCGCGCTGAGCGCGGTCAGAAATGCGAGCAGGGCCAGGAACTGCAGTCCAGGAACACGTGCCGATCGAATATGCATGGGGTTGGTTTAACAGAACAGCCATGGAAGAGGGAAGGGGAGAGTAGTTGGATTCTCGAGTGAAGAGTGGCGAGTGGCGAGTGGCGAGTGGCGAGTGGCGAGTGGCGAGTGGCGAGTGGCGAGTGGCGAGTGGCGAGTGGCGAGTGGCGAGTGGCGAGTGGCGAACGACAGAGGGTTGACACCCTTCGTTTCCGCGATCGCAAATCCAAACTCTAAAATCCAAAACCAGAGGGTCGATTTGCATTGAAACTTCAGGGCTGGCCAGGCTGCACTTGCTGGGCATGGCTCATATTCACGAGAAGATTGATTTTACGGTCGCCATCTTTGTGGTGCACGAGAGGAAGGTGCTGGTGATTTATCATCGCAAGCTCCTCAAGTGGCTTCCGCTCGGGGGGCATATCGAGCTAGATGAAGATCCGGAAGTTGCCGCGCTTCGGGAGGCTAAGGAGGAAAGCGGGCTGGATGTCGAGTTGGTGGGGGAGCGTCCCCCGACCACCGAGCCGGGCACACGCGCTCTGATCGCTCCGCGGTTTCTGGATATCCATCGGATCAATCCGACCCATGAGCACATCGGAATGATTTATTGGGCGCGGCCCCAAGGGGGCGAAATTCGCTGTGCCGTCGAAGAGCACTTTGACATTCGGTGGTGTACTGCGGACGAACTGGAGCAGCTGGATCCGCCCATGTCAGGAGCGGTGAAGTGGTATTGCAATCAGGCCATCCGGGAGGTCGGCAGGTTGGAGATCTAGCTGAGTGGACGTTCTCCGACTACCACGGGGTTAGGTTTGCTGACGGAACCGCCAGGTCGACCAAACCGCGCTGATGCCACAGAGGGTGACCCAGCCTAAGAAGCTCGCCACCTGAGGTGCCGTGAGCGGAATGGATTCCACCAGGAGGCCGGTGGGGAGGAGAGCGTCGAACCGGGCGGAAATCCCCATGAGCACCAGTGTCACCAAGGTGACCGAGGCTAGCGACTCCAGCCCGACTCGACGGATCTGCTGCCCAGAGTATCCGGAAAACTGGTTCCAATGACGAGCGTCTTCGGCCATCAGTTCCTCGCGGCTGATGGCTCGCCGTTGGCGTGCCGCAAGGCTTTCGAGACGCATCATGAGCCGGCTCTCAAAATCGCTGGGCAGTGCAGGGGTAGACAGGGCTGACCTCAAGCTCTGGTCCAACGACTGAAGCTGTAAGGTGAGAGCTTGGCACCGGGGACAGGTAAGTTGATGCTCCACGGCGGGGCCGGGTAGGGTTTCCTGAAGAAGCATCAGTTGTTCAACGCGTGCGCAGTTCATGGGTTTGACTCCGGTTAAATTCACGTAGCAGTTCCTTTTTGGCGCGATAGAGATCTGTTTTCACTGTTCCCAGTGGGATTGCCAGCATCTCCGCAACCGTTTCGTAGGAGCAGTCCTCGAAGTAGTAGAGCCTGAGCACTCGCCGATGTCTCTCGGAGAGCCGGTCCAGTAGCGAGGCCATCTCCTGAGTCTGGAGCCGTGGTGTCCCCTCTCCGGGAGGGGGCGAATTTGGGTCGGCAATCTCCTCCGCGCCCTCCTCGTTCAGGGAAATCGACACCCGATACGCACGTCGGCGCAGCTCGCTCAGACAGGTGTTTCGAGCGATGGTATACACCCACGTCGAGAGGGCTGACTGACCCCCATAGCCAGAGAGGCCGCGCCAGACCTTGACGAAGCAATCTTGGGCGGCGTCGTGCGCCGAAGCCTCGTCCCGAAGAATCCCCATGCATAGATGAAAGACTTTGAGCTTCATTCGCTCCACGAGGTGCTCGAATGCGGCTTGGTAGTGCTTCTCTTGCAGTAGTTTTTGAATGTCGTCTTCCGGAATCATCAGCCGCGACCATCCACACCCGTCGACACACACGACGCGCGCCGGTTCGCTTTTGTTTCAAAAGACTGAAACATTTGTCCATGATCAGGAGTCGGAAGGGCTGAACATTTGATCCCGACGGCGGGATTTGAACTAGATAAAGCACACCACTATGGACGAATCGACCTTAGCTCTTCTGATCCCGATCATCGCGATTGTAATGGGTTGCAGTATCCCAATGTTGCTCTTCTTCTTCGAATATCTGAAGAAGAAGCAACTTTACTCAGCGATCCACCAAGAGCGCGTAGCAGCGATTGACAAAGGGTTGGATCTTCCCCCGTGGCCGGAAGGACTGTTTCGTAATCACGAAGTCACCCCTCATCCCCGTCGCTACCTGCGCCGCGGGCTCATCTGGGTGTTTGTTGGAATCTCGCTCGGCATCAGCATCTACTACGGCGGCAAGGGTTCGCCTCAGCGCGCGATCTTTGGACTCATCCCGTTCGCCATCGGACTGGCCAATCTGATCTACTATCGCATGGAGGGACGCAATGAAACCGCCGACTGGGAAAAGGAGCGGGCGAAAGAGGAAAGGAAAGCGGCCGGCGCAGCGGTGGACGGTCGAGCGGTGTGAGGCGGCTGAAGGTAGGCCGCCTTGGTTTACCGCGGCGGCTCGGGGGTTCGGAGGAACGAGTGTTCCCAAGACAGATACAGCAAGACGCCGAAATCCGGTGCCGACCGGGTGATCCCAACCGGGATACCGACTCCCACCACCCATTGCGAATCGCCCCAGTTCACGGCATAGCGCGCCCCCGGCGAGATAACACACTCGAAGGTGGAATGCACTGCGGCTGATGCGTCCACCGTCTGCGTCCAAGCCCCCACGCTTTCGAGAAGCAGATGCAACTGGCGGTGGGGGGCGTAGACGAGGCTGCCGGCGAGGTGCGGTGTGATCGGGTCGCGCCCACGCAGGCCGGGAAAGGTTGTAAACCCGGCGTTTCCGTGTATGGCCCAGCGATCGGAAAGAGTTTTGCTCAACGGGAGGTTGAACTGGTATCCGAGCCGACCTTCTCCCAAACCGCGCCGCGCGCTGCCGGTGGGCAGAATCAGACTGAGTCGAGGCGCGACGGCGGGACTAGAATCCTGCTCGAAGAGTGCCTGAAGGCGATAGTGCAGCGCGATGTCGCCGAGACCGCTCGTAGAGCCCGACCGGTCCTCCAGAATTGAGTAGGGAAGCGTGTAGGCAATCTGGTGCCGCTCGCTGGCGAGTGGCCATTCCTGGGTGAATGCGAACTGCCATTCACGATCGTCCGTGCTGCCCATGCGGTGCACATGATGTCCCATCAGCAATAAGTGATGCACGATCCCGGGCTCCTGATTGTAGGCCTCCTCCACTAGAATCGAATTGTCCTTGATCGCTTCCACTGCCCGATCACCGGACTCATGCCCCGTTGCCGAGCCGGCCACGAGGAAGCCGAGGGTCAGAACCCGACCGTATCCACACGCTTGGCTGAATTGCATGAGATCGATCTAATCAAGTCTCGGAACAGTTGCAAGAAACAAAGTTAGGTGAACCTAAGTTCTGAACTACTCCACAGGTTTCGTGTTGAGCAAGAGTTCAGGGTTTGGGCGAGGGTTTCTGAGCGGTAGGCCAACGATTGAGGTAGAGCTGGGGCTGTCGGTTGGGTTCGCCGAGAAGCAGGTCGGCTTTGCCATCGCGATTCCAATCGGCGACACTCACGCACGTTAGGACCCCATCACTCCGAATGCCGGTCTGGCCGGCGCGACTGGGGGAGAAACCTCCCTGTCCATCTCCGAGGAGTATCAATCCCCGGCCCGCATCCTGCCGGACAGTGTCAGGCCCGTAGGCTTCCCGATTTTGGGCCAGAAAAAGATCCTGGTTCCCATCGGAGTTAAAGTCCGCGGCCGCCAGGTCGTTGAGAACACTCAGCTGGGCGACCGTGGGGAGCCGATGGAATTCAACTCGCTCGCCCCGCCATCGGAACACGCCATGGTCAAGGATGTTGGCTTCGACATGTCGGGCGGGAACTTCGGCTGCCCGCCAGAGTTCGTCCATGGAAAGCCTGGCAAACTCGGCATGAGTGGTGAATTGCTGCCCTATGCGCGGCACCTGGTTCTTGAGGGCGCTCAAATCATTCAGTGGAAAGTAACGATCGAATCCCGGCGGACGCACGGCCAGGAGCGTGGCCCAGCTTCCACTCTGGTTGATATCCCCATAGTAGAGTCTCAGCGGATGTTCAAGAAAGCGGTTCCAGAGCTGGTTTCGGCCTTGATTGCCGGCCACGAGTTCCGGCGTTCCGTCGCGGTCGAGATCCACCGCGATGAGCGATGTCCAGAGCCCCTTCCAGGCTCCCAGCCCCGATGGCTGGGTTCGTTCCACGAACCCCTGACCGGTGTTCACGAACAACCGCAGCGCCCCCCATTCGGTGGCAACCACGAGATCGGGGCGACCATCCCTGGTCAGGTCCGCGAGCACGCTAGCGGTGACCAAACCCAAGCGGCTCCAGTCGACGCCGAAGGTCTCAGGAACGAAGCTACCTCCGTCATTCCGATACCATTGCGATGGCGCGGGATCGGGGTAATGCCGGGTGACAGTTCGTCCCCCAACGAAGAGATCGGGATCTCCGTCCCCGTCCGCATCAGCCAAGCTCAGTGTTCCTGCGCTCATGGGCAGAGGGTGAGCCCAGGGCGTGAAAGTCACCGTGCGCTCTCGAACTCGAAGTTCGAGGATTTGGGAGCCCGCGGGATCCGTGGTTTCATCGCGAGCGATCGCGAGCAGAATCAGAGACTCTCCGGCCCTGGTCACGAACGCAGCGATGGCGGTCACGTCACCAGGCAGGCTTGAAACTCCTTCTGGCAAGGGCAGGGGAGAAAACTTGCCCTCTGGAGAATTGAGCCACACCGAAGGAGAGCCCCCGCGGCCGGCGCCGAGCACGAGATCCTCCAACCCGTCCTGATCCACGTCGAAGGCGAGAGATCTTGGGCCGCGCTGGCTGAGCGTCCAGGGTATCAACGGTTGGACGGACGAATCGTCGAAGGCAGCCTCTTGGTGTGCAGGTAACGGGTTCGACAAAAGCGCTTCGAAAAACCCCGCTGAAGATGGAGCTGCAACCAGGGAGCTGACGGGTGGAGCGGCGCCGAGTTCGTCGATGACATAGAGCTGGTTCCGTTCGAGAGCAGCCACCTGAGAGACGGCACCTCCCGGCCAGTGGACCTCCAGGCGGGCTGTCTGTCCTTCCCGCCAATTGGCCGCGAAAACGCGCCGACTTTCATCGCCCGAGAGATAACGACCACCCGCGATGATCTCCTTCTGCTGAACGCCTTGGGGGTCCAGCAACCGGATCCGGGCGCCGACCCCTTGGGTGTTCTTCCCCTTGCCCTTCAGCCGAACCGCGATGCGCGGCGCGACGGACTGATTCCGGTAGAGTCCAGGCGATTGGTTGAGGTCGGACGTCACCACGTCGAGATCTCCATCGTTATCGAGGTCGGCGAGGATGACACCGTGAGTGATGCCGGGGCGATCGAATCCCCACGCCGGCCCGGCAGGGTCGAAGGTCAGATCTCCGCGGTTGCGAAAAGCCACATTCGGTGGTTGAAGGGGCGGGTAATTCGTCATGAGGAGGGCTGCGGGGAGCTGAGGGTCCTGCGCTCGCAACTGGGCGATGCGTTCCGCTGCATCGAAGTCCTGCATGTCCGAGCCGTGTCCGGTCGCCAACAACAAATCGTCGTAGCCATCCAAATCCACATCGAGAAAGGCGGCACCCCAGGTCCATTCGCTGGCCTCGACCCCAGCGAAGGGTGCCATCTCGACAAAGGTTCCATTGCCCTGATTCCAGAACAGCATGTTGCGAAGATACTGCGGCCGGTCCCACTGTTCGTCTTCGGGCTGGACGCAGGGTGAGCTATTCCCGCGCTGCGTTTGGCGCCGGCTGAGGTCGGCGCTGAGCATGTCGGAGACAAAAAGTTCGGGGAAGCCGTCGCGGTCGAGGTCCGCTACATCCACACTCATGGAAGCCCAGCTGGTATGGCGCAATGCCCGAGCCGGTGCGGCGTGGAGGTGGGCATCGACGCCGCCCATCCACAGGCGGTCGGGCGACGAAAAATCGTTGCAGACATACAGGTCGGGACGCAGGTCACCGTTCAGATCGTGGAAAAGCGCCGACAGGCCCCAGTCCAGTGGCGCCTGAGTCAGCGGTTGGTTGGTCTCGTCGCGAAAAGTGCCGCCTGTCCAATCCAGGGGAGTAAACTTGCCGTTTCCCTCGTTGCGATACAGCACATCCGGCTCGCCTAACTCAATTAATGATCCTTTGCCGGGGGCGGTGATATGGACCAAAAAACGATCCTCGTGAGGCGGAGGAACCACGAGTTTGCCGTTCACCTGTCGAAGCCGAACCCGGATTGGGTTGTCGCGCACCGTGGTGGTGCGATAGTTCGTGATGTAGACATCCAGATCGCCATCAACGTCGACATCGGCCACGGCGATGGAATGACTTCCACCGCGGCGCTGGAATCCGGCATCAGGTTGCTCGGTAAACTTGCCTCTTCCATCGTTCTGGAAAAAGCGTGTGCCGCCGCCGATGGAGTTGACCAGCAGGTCGAGGTCGCCATCGCCATCCAGGTCCGCCAGGCAGGTGCCTGTGGAAAACTGTCCCTCGCAGGCAATCCCGGCCGTGGCGGTCATGTCCGCGAAGCGCCAATCCCCCAGGTTCCGATAGAGCCGGTTCCCCTCCGTCAGCGTGCAGAAATACAGGTCACAAAGGCCGTCGCCGTCCACATCACCTGCCGCCACGCCGGATCCATTGAGCAAGATCTGGTTCTGGGCTGACAGCGTGTTGCTGAGCCGATTCGTCAGATGGATCCCGACGCTGCTCGGCTCGAGGCGCAGAAATCCGCTTGCGCCCTGGGCGGGGATTCGAAGCGGCTGGCGGCTCTCGACGGCAGCAGAAGCCGCTTCGACGGCCGGTAATAGGGCCGTGCTGCCGAGAATCAGCCACGTCGAGAGCCATCGAATCATGTAAATCGCGAGATCGCGCTGCCACCAACCTAACCGGCACGGGCGGGGCTGCACACCATAAAAAAGGGCACAGACGGTTCGTCTGTGCCCTCGAGAACAGATATTGGATTAACCCGCGTGCTGCGTTTACGGCTGGCGCAGGCGGAAGTAGGCGGCGGGAGCCGTGTTTGGGATTGTGACGGTGTAGCGTCCGTTGACCACGGCGGGCGCGCCCGGAACGGTGTTCCAGATCGGATCCGTAATGGAGCCTTTACCTTCCAGCACAAAGCCCGTATCGGCCTCCGGCCAGGACAGGACGAAGCCAGCGGGGCCTCGAACCGCGCTCAAAGACGGAGCGGGGCGTTGGGCGGGCACCGGGCCGTAATCCCGATACTGCACCGACAGCAAGGACCCGGCTTCGTCGCGATCCGCATTGGTGTTCAATCCCACCAAAATTTCGTCGGCCATCGAGACTTCGCCTGAACTGATCTGGGTCCAGGTGAAGCCGTCTGTCGAGCGGAAGCTCGTGAAGGTGTTCGCCTCGCGCTTGAGGCGGATCCACTGAGGGAAGGTGAGGCCCGGGCTGGTGCTCGGGTTGAATTCGGTCGTGCCTCCGTTCTGAGTCGGACGATAGAGGTATTCGATGTAGCCGCGGGTGGCGACCACGTTCAGCGAGACGTTGGGGCTTCCAGGCTCGATGTTCTCCCGGGCCATGAGGGCAGCCTTGGGATCGCCTCCGGGCGCTCCGAGTTGCTCGACTTTGTCGACGCGGACTCGAACGTCGAAATCGCCCTGTTTGGGCTCGTAGACGAAGGTGAAGGAGTCGGAGTTGTCCCAAGTGCGCAATCCGCCCGCGACGACATCAATATCGCCGCAGCCGTCGGGAGTGGTGACATAGCCCGCCTCAATCGGCCCGCCGATGTCCGCGGCGGCTAGTCCTTGGTCAGCCAGGGTGATCTTGGAAGAGACATTGCCCAGCCCACTGTAGCTCACTGAAAGGCTGGAGCCTTCCTTGTCGATGTCAGAGTTGGTATTGAGCCCGACCAGCACCGTTTCGGGCAGGCCGACTTCACCTTCGCTGACCTTGCTCCAGTTCCGGCTGTCCGTAGAACGGTAGCTGATGAACTTATTCCCACTGCGGCGCAGCCGGATCCATTGAGGGAACGTCAGGCCCGGGCTGGTGCTGGGACTGAACTCGGTCGTCCCGCTATTGGCGTTGGGACGGTACAGATACTCGATGTAGCCACGGGTGGCGACCACGTTGAGCGAGACGTTGGGACTGCCCGGAGTCAGATCTGCCCGAGCCATCAGCGCCGCCTTGGGGTCTCCGCCGGGAGTGCCATTTTGAGTGACGCTGTTCACCCGGACTTTCACATCGAAGTCGCCAGTGTATTCCTTGTAGACGAAGTTGAAGGAATCCGTGTTATCCCAGGTGCGGAGGCCGCCGGCTTCCACTTCTACTTCGCCTGGTTCGGTTCCGAAACTCACTTTACCCGCTGTGATGGGCGCGGGGTCGCCGATGTCCGTCCATTGGAAACCTTGATCAGCGGGGGCGAGAGACAGATTGGAATACTGCACTTTGAGGCGGGCGCCGGCTTCATTGATGTCGGGGTTGGTGTTCAAGCCGACCAGGATAGCCTCCGGCATGACGACCGTGCCTTCGCTGATCACGGTCCAGTCTTTGCCGTTCGCGGAACGGAAGCTTCGGAAGACATCGCCATCGCGCTGCAGGCGGATCCATTGGGGGAAGGTCAATCCGGGGCTGGTGCTCGGGTTGAACTCGGTGGTTCCGCCGTTGGCATTTGGTCGATTGAGATATTCGATATAGCCACGGGTCGCAACCACGTTCAGGGAGACGTTCTGACTGCCGGGAGTGGTGTCGGCACGGGCCATGAGGGCTGCCTTCGGATCGCCGCCCTTCGCCCCGAGTTGCTCGACGCTATCCACCCGGACACTGACGTCGAAGTTGCCGGTGCGCTCGGTATAGATGAAGTTGAAAGAGTCGGTGTTGTCCCAGGTGCGCAGGCCTCCGGCAATCACCTCCACGCTGCCGCCCTTGGTGCTGACGGCGCTGCCCGACTCGATGGGACCGCCGATGTCCTCGAGTGTGAGGTCGAGCCGGCTTCCCAGGATCAACCCGGCCTCGCCCATGGCGACCCCTTGGCTGTTCTTGACCCCTTCGATTTTTACGGTGAAAGGATCTGGCAGGTCGTTTCCGACGAATTCCAGGAGCACCGATCGGCCATCGGCTCGGACTGTAGCCTTGGTGATGGGGTAGGCCTTGCCGTTGGCGAAGACACGGTAGTTGGCGAGATCAGCGGCGCTGGCGGAGTCCAGGGTCGTGTCGAATTGAACACCGATCGGCCCGCCGGCGAAGCTGCCAGCCGAGACCAGGTGAGGGCCGGCCACACCACTTCCACCTTGGACGGTCATTTTAGCGGGGGCGGAGATGGCTGAGCTGAAGGCGTTCTTGACCTCGACCGTGTAGTCCCCGGCGTCTTCCACCGACGCGAAGGCGATGCGATAGCTTGCCGCGGTTGCGCCTGAGATGGCTCCGCCATTCTTCCGCCATTGATAGGTGTAGGGAGGCGTGCCAGCAGCGCCGACGGTCAACTCAACCGTGCCGCCGACTGAAGTGGTCGTGGCCGAGGGAGGGGTCGGGATGCTGACGGGGCCCGATGGGGCGAGTGACGACAGGTGTTCCCCGGTGATCAGCTGCGGTTCTGCCCAGGTCTCATACTGCCAGCCCACGTGGAAGGATCCGCCGCCCCACACGCGCTTGGCGAGAGCCTCAATGTAGTACTTTTGGCCGGCCTCGAGGAGAACTTCCGTGGAGGGCGCGCTGAAATTCTGCACTCCGGTGGTTCCTCCCAAAATCAGCTCAATCTTGTTATTGGGATCGGCATCGGAGCTTAAAAGCAGCCGGGTGGTGGTGTTGTTCCCGGAGATGTAAAAGACATAAATGCCGCTTTGCTGAGGATGCAGATACCCGGCCATTTGGTAGCCGACGATCGCGGTGTTCTCGGAGTTCTCCATGGTGGTCGCATAGCTGACCAGGTCGGGGCTGTCCGGAAATTTGGGATCCGCGACCAGAGACTCGATACTACCCCCAAACAGTCCGGTGTAGGTGCGCAGGGAGATCGACCCCTGGGCATTGTTCACGAGCAAGCTTTGAGCTGCAGCTTGGGTGTTGGGAGGCGTGGCGAGATCCACGAGGCCGTTGACCGTGAGAGTGTACACGGAGTCCTCGGCAAGTCCGGTGGTGGTCAAACGCACGGAATTGGGAGCCAGCACCGTCACCGTTTGGACGGCGGCACCGTTATCCAGGGTGTAGCCGGCCTTGTTCCCGGCCGAGGCTGGGGTGACGGGTTCGTTGAAGGTGACCGTGATGCTGTTGGGGAAGCCCAGTCGTTGAGCTTTTTCGACGACAGGCGGCTCGGAATCCTGGGCAAGCAGAGCGGACGAAGAGATTAGGCTCAGACCGAAAGCGAGAGCACGACCTCGCCAGCGGGTGGCAAACGGATGAATGGGCATATGGTTTACTTCTTGAGGGTTGTTGATTCTGAAGTTCTGAATAGCAGAGACATTGGGCTTGTTCAACGGATTTCATGGAGCTGGGCTGCCAAAACCGGTGAAATTCGCGATTCAGATCGTTGACAACTCCGTGAAATCCGATACAAATGCGCCCTCTTACAAGAGTCGTGATTGATAAATAGCTATGCCGAATACGAAATCAGCCGAACGCCGCGTGCGTAACAGCGCTCGTCGCGCCTCCACTAACCGCCGCTCGAAGAGCCGTTTGAAGACCCTGGAACGTCGTTTGAACGACGCCCTCAAGACAGGCAAGAAAGAGGAAGCCGTGAAGGCGTTGAGCGAAGTGGCCTCCGCGTTCGATAAGGCGGCCAAGAATGGAGTCGTTCATTGGGGTAAGGCCGACCGGAAAAAATCCCGTCTGGCACTGAGCGTCAAGAAGCTCAAGTAGTTCTGACTTTCCAATAGCCACCGGCGTCTTTTGATCAGGACGCCGGTTTTTGTTTGTACCGCATACGATCTCTTCCGTCGGCTTGCGGAATCTCTATGGGCCCTGGCCGACCAAAGGGACTAAAGCTAGCAGGGGGAACGGACTCACCCACCGATTTTATGGAGGACACGGATCCAGGAGAGGGGTTCTGAGGCTAGGTAATGGGAGATCGCACTCGTTCTCAGAGTGATGAGACAGTTCCCTGAGATCTTTGCCCATCCGTGCGAGCTGCGAACTCCAGGCGAAGCGGTTCTGCTTTAGCGAACGGGGCTGGTTAATACCGCGAGATCAGGGAAGGGAAGGGAGAATGGTCGGAGCGACAGGATTTGAACCTGCGACGTCTTGGTCCCAAACCAAGTGCTCTACCAGGCTGAGCTACGCTCCGACGCTGAAGCGACACTACCCGCGCATCGGAAGGGGCAGCAAGCTATTTCGCTGGAGTAATTACTCCTGACGGTAACCTCTCCAGATCCAGACCAGGGTATCCGCCAGCGTTTGCTCGAAGACTTTGCGATCGCAATGGCCAGTGGCGCGTGAGAACACGTAACGATGCGCGTAGCCCTTCGCTTGAAGGGCGGACTGAGTACGTTCGCCAGCCATCACCCAATTGTGTTGGGTCGATTCCGGGTCCTTGGCCCGTAGGTCATTTTCCGAGACGTGCGTAAAAATGCGAAGCGGCTTCTTCTCACTGTTGAGGATGAGCTTCAGGCTGGAGTGATACTCCCAGGCACCATAGGGGTATTTAGCTTCTTCCGGAGCGTCGTCATCCTGCTGGTCCACGAAGGTGCCTGAATAGGCAATGATCCGACGGAATAGGTCCGGACGAAACCATCCCATGGTCAACGCCGCGGCCCCTCCCGAACTGCAACCCATGGTGGCCCGACCCCACGGGTTGTCGGTGATCGCAAGACCTGGATAGGCGGCCTTGATCGCCGCGTTGCCCAGCACCGCCGGGAACACTTCGTCGTTGATAAAGCGGGCGAACCGATCGGACATCGTGTCATACTCGAGACCCCGTTCACTGTTCTTACCATCGTTCCCACCATTCTCGACCGCGATGACCAGGAAGGCTGGGAGTTTTCGGTCCGGGTTCTTGGAGACCGTGAGGTTGTCCAGGGCGTTGCGAACCAGGTTCAGCTGGCTGGGCCCGTCGTGCGTCACGAGCACCGCGGCCTTGCTGCCGTCTCGGTAGGCGGCGGGGATATAAACGAAGATTTTACGTTCCGTCCGGACTGCTTTTTGAGCCGGCTCCAGCGTGGCGTCGTCCCCGCGGAAGATTTTGCTGTCAGCCAATCGCAGGGTGAACTCGAAGGCTTTGCCTTTGGGATTGCCTTGGTCTACCAGGTCTGGGTCGATGGTGTAGTCAGGGCCGATGGTGAAGGCGCCGTTGCCGGCTGCCCCTGGATTCTCGGCGTAGGAGTTGGCGCCCAGTGCGGTTGATGAGAGGATGGTGACGTTGACGCCGAGACAAAGTGCTGCGGCGACGATGCTTCGCAACCAGTAAGTGATCATCGGGCAGTGTTTGTGGATTCTGTTTCGGGACACAAGCGAGAAGTAGCGGGGATCCTGCTCCTGGCAACAGTCATGGAGACTCACAACCTGCGCCGCCGAATTCCACCAAAAAGTCGGCTAGGTGCAGGGCGCGAATGCGGTCGGCGCCTGCTTTGGCCAGGCCCGCCTGCATTTGCAGCAAGCAGCCGGGGTTGGTGGTGACGACGATATCGGCTTTCGAGTTGAGAATGTTTTGGATTTTTCGATCTTGAAGCCGGCCGGCCATCCCGGGCTCGGTGAGATTGTAGCTGCCGGCGCTCCCGCAGCATACATCTGCCTCGGGCAATTCGACGTAGTTGGCGCCGGCCACCGATTGCACCAAGCGACGCGGAGGGGCGGTGATCCGTTGGGCGTGGGCCAAATGGCAAGCGTCGTGGCAGGTTACTCGCAAGGCGCCGATAGACTCGCTGTTCCTGACGGGGACGGGACCGGTTGGCAGCCCTGAGACCAAGACCTCGCTCAAATCTTTGACTTTGGCGCTGAACCGTCGGCCTCGTTCAGCCCAGGCCGCATCCGCCGACAGCAGATGCCCATACTCCTTGAGCGTGGAGCCACATCCGGCCGCGTTGATGACAACCAGATCGCAGTCCTGGCGCTCGAAGATCTCGATGGTCTTGCGCGCGAGATCGCGAGCTGCGGTCAGGTTGCCGCCGTGAGCAAACAGCGCTCCACAGCACGGCTGGTCCGGCGGCGTGACGACCTCGTATCCGAGCTGGTTCAACAAGCGAACACTGTTTCGATGGGTTTGACCGAACATCACGGACATCACGCAGCCATTGATAAACCCCACCCGGCCGCGCGCGAGTGGCGGATGGCTCGCGGGACTGGTCGTCGGCAAGTCCGCCCGGGACACCTCGCGGGGGATGAGTGACAGGGCCTCCTGGACCGGGCGAGGCAGCCACGCGGTGACGCCGAGCGCCTTAAGCGCCCGCGCGGGCGCCAGCGCGATTTCCATGCGCTCGGGGAACGGGAAGATCTTCTCGATGGCAACCCGTCGCAGGAACGTTTGCCATGGGGACCTGGAGTGATGGCTCTCGATGTGTTCGCGCGTGTGCTCGAGCAGCTCTCCGTATGGCACACCGCTAGGACACACCGCCTCACACGCCCGGCAGCCCAGGCACAAATCGAGGTGCCTGACACTGTCCTCGTGCAAGGGCAGTCGGCCGTCCTGAAGCGCCCGCATCAAATAGATCCGGCCCCGTGGCGAATCGTTCTCATTGCCCGTTACCAGATAGGTGGGGCAGGACGACAAGCACAGGCCGCAATGAATGCAGCTCAGTGCCTTTTGGTCGTCGAGGAAACGAGACTTCGGCGAAGCGGGTAAGGAAAAGTTGAAACTCATGCTGGAAGCTCCGGAAACAGGTGGTGCGGGTCGAAGGCCTCCTTCACCCGTCGTGACAGCTCGGGTGCCGACCCGCGGCTGATCAACGGGAGTGCGGCGGGCGTTAGAATAAGCCCATTTCCTGCGCGAGCCAGGAAGTCGTCGGACATCAAGTCAGCCAGGGATTCGGTCAGACGCGACGGAAGCACCGAACGAGAGTGAACCACCGAGCTGGAGAACCGTTGCCAGAAACGGTTCTCCAGATCCTCGGCTCCGGCCGGCTGAAATCCCAAGTCGCGAATCATCGCGTCCTGCCAAGCGACGTCCTCCGGCATCCCTTCCAGAACCACACGGAGAGTGAGCAGTGGATCGGGACGGAAGTGATAGAGATCGGTGGCGACGGGAGTGAGTGGGGAGTGCCAGAGCGCTTCAAGGGCGGCATTGACGGTCTCGAGATTGGAGCAGGCACGATCGAAGGTGGCCGATGCCCGCGGGCGGGGCAGGAGTTTGAAGGTGACTTCCACGATCACCCCCAGCGATCCATGATCACCGATGAACAACTTGAGCAGATCGAATCCGGCGACGTTTTTGACCACTTGCCCTCCCGATTTGACGACCCGTCCATCGGCTAGAGCGACGCGCATGCCGATTACGTGATCGCGAATGCCGCCGTAGCCCAGGCGTCGCGGCCCGCTGCGGTCGAACGCGAGAAGTTCGCCGATGGTCAGGGATTCCGGCCGAGGGGGGTCAATAGGCACCCACTGGCCATGCGGAGCGAGGTGGGCCTGCAAGTCGGCCAGGGTCATTCCCGCCTCAGCGGTTACTGTCATGTCCTCGGGCACATGCGCCAGTAGCCGGTTGAGGTGTTTGAGATTGGGAATGCCCACCCAAGACTGGTCCTGATGAGCTTGAGCCAGGCTGCTGGCAAGCTCAGCCACATCGGCCGGTATCAGAGTTTGCTGGCGTCGAGACATTTCAGGCGGAGGCTTGGCGTTTGGGGCTGAAGTCGCCGCACTTTTTGGAGCTCGGAAACATCTTGTGCGGGTTGGAGCGCAGGTCGGGATCGAAGACGCGACGCAGCTGCTGCATGGCGGCCAGGTCATCGGGAGAGAACTGCTTGGCCATGAAATCCATCTTTTCGACCCCAATTCCATGCTCGCCGGTGACGCTTCCGCCCAACTCGACGCACTGAGTTAGGATGTCATCGGAGGCCTGGAGGGCTCGCTTCACCTGATCGGCGTCGCGTTCATCATAGAGGATAAGCGGGTGAAGATTTCCGTCCCCTGCGTGAAAGACATTGGGTATGCGCAGTTGGTGGCGTCGGCTGCAATCTTGGATGAAGGCCATCATCTCGGGCAGCTTCGAGCGGGGAACCACGCCGTCTTGCGTGATGAAATTAGGGCTGAGCCGCCCGATGGCGCCGAACGCGCGCTTGCGACATTTCCAAAGCTCCGCTCGTTCCTGTTCACTTTGGGCGATGCGTACCTGGCGGGCGCCGTTGCGATGGCAAAGGGACTCGACCTCCCGCGCCTGGGATTCCAGCCCGGCGGCGAGGCCGTCGAGTTCGATGATCAGCACCGCTCCAGCATCCAGAGGGAATCCGAAATGGTAAGCAGCCTCCACCGCCTGGGTGATCAGCTGATCCATCATCTCCATGGCACCGGGTACGATCCCGGCCTTGATGATGTCGCTGACAGTTTGGCTGGCCTGTTCGACAGTTTCGAAAATCCCCAGCATTGTTTTGAAGGCTTGTGGCGCACGGATCAGACGAACGAGCACCCGCGTGACGATGCCGAACATGCCTTCGGTGCCGATCGCAGCTCCCCGCAGATCGAGCCCGTCGATCTGTTCCCCACCTTCTGGGGTTGTGCCCAACCAAACGACTTCACCGCTGGGAAGGACGAGTTCATAGCCCAGAACATGATTGGTCGTGACCCCGTATTTCAGGGTGTGGGGACCCCCAGAATTGGTGCCGACGTTGCCTCCGATGGTGCACGCGGTTTGGGAGGAGGGATCCGGGGCATACAGCAAGCCGTGAGGTTTGGCGGCTTGAGTGACCCAGGCGTTGACACATCCGGCCTCCACGAGAGCCCGACGGTTGCGTGGATCCAGGGAAAGAACCCGATTCATCCGCGTGAGGGAGATCATCACCCCGCCGGTCACGGCCAAGACCGTGCCACTGAGGCTGGTTCCGGCACCGCGTGGGACGATCGGCAATCGCTCTCGCGCGCAGACCTGCACGACGGCCGCCACCTCTTCCGGGCTGCCCGGGAGTACTACGATCTGCGGCAGTTGTTTCTCCAGGGTGTAGGCGTCGCACTCATAGACCAAGAGTTCGGCGTCGGAGGTAATCACGTGCTCGGTCCCGACGATACGTCGCAGCTCCGCAACGAGCGTAGGACTGATCGCGTGTGATTCCGTCATGGACATGGGGTCGATGCTAAGGGGTAGGGCGCGACTCTGTCGAGCTGGGATCCCCTTCCGGAAGCACCGAAAAGCTGGAGAGGGCTGCAGTAGTCCCAGACACTTCGCGGCGCAGGTGACAGATGTGGAGTGCGGCAGCCCGCGCTCCTCCATACCCCTAAATCTTCCTGCTAGACGTGAGGCGTACACGAGGTAGGCCGAAACTCTGTGGAGCCCATGAATCCAGAATCCCGGTCCAAGGCATTGCGTTCCCCGAATTCCTCGCTAGGCTCTCAACGCAACCAAGCCAACCCACGGCTGTTCGTGGAACTGAGACTATCTGCTGATGAGCATAGCGACGAAAACCGGCGATGACGGAACGACCGGACTGATGTACAATCGACGGGTTCCGAAGAATCATCCCCGAGTGGAAGCCTATGGTTCTGTCGACGAACTCAACACAGCGCTGGGGATGGCCCGCGCCTCGACGGCGCATGCATTTATCAAGGACGCCATTTTGGCCACTCAGAAGGACCTGGTGATCCTGATGGGCGAGCTGGCTACGTTGCCGGAGGATCTGTCGCGCTACGAGAAGGATGGCTACCATTTGTTCTCGCTGGGACTGACGGATCGACTGGATCGATGGGTGACCGAGATCGAGGCGCAGAAGGTATCGTTCAAAGGTTGGGCCACCCCGGGGGACACTTTGGATTCTGCTGCCTTGGATGTGGCACGGACTACCTGCCGGCGCGCGGAACGTCGTATTGCGTCCTTGTGGGCGGGCGATGACCCGGGAAACACCGCCATACTCATCTATCTCAACCGCCTCTCGGATGCGCTCTGGCTCTCTGCCCGGTGGGTGGAGACCCACGCTGGACTTTGAAGCAGATCGACCGGGACAATGGACTAGGGAAGGAACTCGGATGCCGAAGAACGGAAGCAACACCGCGGAGCACCTGCGATTGAGGGAGGACCAGGCGCGGCTGCGCAACTGGAAACGGTGGGGCCCCTATTTGGCCGAACGGCAGTGGGGGACGGTGCGAGAGGATTATTCCGCCACCGGTGAATGCTGGGATTACTTTGGCCACGAGGCGGCAGTCAGCCGCGCCTATCGATGGGGTGAGGATGGGCTGCTGGGCCTGACCGACCGGGAATGCCGACTCTGCTTTGCCATCGCGCTTTGGAACGGTCGCGACCCCATTTTGAAGGAGCGACTCTTCGGACTGACCGGGCCCCAGGGGAACCATGGGGAGGACGTCAAGGAATGCTATTACTATCTCGATTCCACCCCCACCCACTCGTATCAGCGCAGCCTCTACAAGTACCCCCAGCAGGAGTTTCCCTACGCCCAACTGGTGGAGGAGAATCGCCGCCGATCTCGCGAACAACCGGAATATGAGCTGGCGGATACGGGGATCTTTGAGCAGGACCGGTATTTCGACGTGACGGCCGAATACGCGAAAGAAGGGCCGGACGATATCCTGATCCGCATCACGGTGGCTAACCGCGGGCCCGAGACGGCTGAACTGCACCTGCTGCCCACGCTGTGGTTCCGGAACATTTGGAGTTGGGGCAGTGATGAGGGCGCGGGGGTGCCGAAACCCTCGCTCAAGCGCGACGGACGGGGGATGGTTCAGGCCACGCACCCCACGTTAGGCGAGTTTTGCTGGGCCTTTGATTCCTCCGGGGAGACGGGAGCTCCGGAGCTAATGTTCACGGAGAACGAGACGAACCCGGAGGTTCTGTTTGGTTCCAAGCCCGACCGTCCCTATCTGAAGGACTCCTTTCACCGCCGAGTGGTTCACGGAGACGTGGAGGCTGTGAATCCAGACTGCCAGGGGACCAAAGCAGCAGTCTGGTATCGACTGAGCGTTGGTTCTGGCAAGCACGTGCAACTGCGGCTGCGGCTATCGGCCTCCGCGGAGCGGGGAGCAGGGCGCCTCGACGGCACGTTTGCGGAGATTTTTACGCGTCGCATCCAGGAGGCTGACGACTTCTACCGAACGATCGCGCCGGCGGGAGTGTCGGGGGAACTGCTCAAAATTTGGCGTCAAGCCTATGCCGGGCTGCTACACTCCAAGCAATTCTATCACTATGTGATCAAGGACTGGCTGGAGGGGGACCCAGCACAGCCATCACCGCCCCGGGAGCGGCTGGCGGGGCGGAACGCCGACTGGCAGCATCTGTTTAACCGCGATGTGATCGCGATGCCGGACAAGTGGGAATACCCATGGTATGCGGCTTGGGATTTGGCGTTTCACGTCGTCGCCATGGCGCGAGTCGATCCGGATTTTGCAAAGTCCCAAATCCTGCTCTTTCTGCGCGAATGGTACATGCATCCCAACGGGCAGCTTCCCGCTTACGAATTCGCCTTTGGCGATGTGAACCCCCCGGTGCAGGCGTGGGCTGCCTGGCGGCTTTACAAGATCTGTGGTCGGCGCGGCGAGCGGGACCGGGACTTCCTGGCCCGAGTGTTCCAAAAGCTCCTGATCAACTTTACCTGGTGGGTGAATCGGAAGGACGTGTCGGGACGGAACATTTTCGCGGGCGGATTTTTGGGGCTGGATAACGTGGGTGTCTTCGACCGATCCAAACCGCTGCCCACCGGAGGACACTTGGAGCAAGCGGATGGAACTGCCTGGATGGCGTTCTACTGTGGAACGATGCTTTCCATCGCGCTCAAGCTGGCCGAGCGGGCGCCGGAATATGAGGACATGGCGTCCAAGTTCTTCGAACATTTCGTGGCGATCACCAATGCGATCAACACGCTTGGCGGCTCCGGGCTGTGGGATGAGGAGGACGGTTTCTACTACGATCAGATTCATGTCGAGGGTCGGGTGATTCCATTGAAAATTCGCTCCATGGTGGGACTGATCCCGTTGTTTGCCTGCGAGCTGCTGGAGGAATCGGTGCTCGTCAACCTCCCGGGCTTTAGCAAGCGCATGAAATGGTTCCTGGCGCATGAGCGCAAGCTGGCACGTCACATCAGCCATCAGCCTCCCACCGCTGATCGTGCCGGGCGCTACCTCCTGTCCATCCCGTCGAGGCATCGTCTCGAGCGCGTCTTGCGCTACCTGTTGGATGAGCGTGAATTTCTCTCTCCGTTCGGGATTCGGTCCTTATCGAAGATCCACGAAAGTCATCCTTATGTCTTTCGCGCGGAGGGGCAGGAGTTCCGTGTGGACTACTCCCCGGGGGAGTCCACCGTGGGGCTTTTCGGTGGCAACTCCAACTGGCGCGGGCCGATTTGGATTCCGGTGAACTACTTGATCATTGAAGCGCTGGAGCGCTATCATCATTTCTATGGCGACGAGTTGCGAGTGGAGTGTCCGGTGGGCTCCGGCAAGTTCATGAATCTGCAGGAGGTGGCTACGGAGCTTCACCGTCGGATCACTCGGTTGTTTCTTCCGGACGCGTCCGGACGACGTCCTTGCCATGGGGAGGAATCGGCATATTCCGACGATCCCCATTGGAAGGAATTGGTCCTCTTCCATGAATACTTTCATGCGGACACTGGTCGCGGGTTAGGGGCCAATCATCAGACGGGCTGGACCGCGCTGGTGGCGCGCATGATCGAAGCCCTGGGCACGCACTGATGGGCGTTTAGTTTTTCTTGTTATGATCGGATTGTTTGGTGCCACCTTGTTTCTCAGCGCTCTGCTGCTGTTCTTCGTGCAGCCCCTGATGGGGAAAATGTTCCTGCCGGTGTTTGGCGGAGCTCCGGCCGTCTGGCAAACCGCTTTGCTGTTCTTTCAAGGCATGCTCCTGGCTGGGTATGCTTACGCGCATTTGGTGTCGCGCTGGTTCGGGCCATGGACCCGCCTGGCAATCCATGCGGCGCTGCTGATCGCGGCGCTGGCGTTTTTGCCTCTGGGGCTCGAGCGGGTTCGGATCACGGCGGACATGACCGTGGAGCACCAGGCCTGGCATCTGCTCGTCACTCTTCTCCGCGTCGTTGGGCTGCCGTTCTTTATTTTGTCCAGCACGAGTCCCTTGCTGCAGCGGTGGTTCTCGGAGAGCGGGCATCAGACCGCGAAGGATCCGTACTACCTCAGCGTGGCCAGCAACCTGGGCAGTTTTGTGGCGCTCTTCGCCTTTCCGGTCTTGGTTGAACCCTATTTTACCCTCCGGATGGCGAGCCAGGCGTGGGCGGTTGGATACGTGGCCTTAATTCCGTTGATCGGACTGTGTGCCTGGCGCAGCGGATGGATGCGTCGTGAGTCTGCGGAAGCGAATCCGGATGCCGCGGGTCGGCGGGACGCCGTTGCTCCGGGATTGAGCTGGCGACGGCGCCTGTCCTGGGTCGCCATGGCGGCGGTTCCTTCGAGCCTGATGCTGGGTCTCACCACCTTCACCACCACCGAGGTGGCCAGCATACCTCTGTTGGGGATCCTCCCTTTGGCTCTGTATCTGACCACGTTTATCTTCGCCTTTGCGCAGCGACGGCTGTTGTCCGTTCGGCGCATGAGCAGCCTCCTTCCTTTTGCGGTGGTGGGCCTGATGTTTCAGATTTTCACCGAAGCCACGCATCCCATCCTGATCATTTTAGGGCTTCACCTGGTGTTCTTTTTCATGGCCGCGCTCCTCTGCCACAGCCGATTGGCGGATGACCGGCCCGGGACGGAATCGCTGACGGAGTTTTATCTGTGGATGTCCGTAGGGGGGGTGGTGGGCGGGCTGTTTAACGCATTGCTGGCTCCGGTGATCTTTAGCGGGATTGTGGAGTATCCGCTGGCGATCGTGCTGTCCTGCCTGTTTCGCGTGGATGCCAAGCGGGACTCACAGCCCCTCCCCATACCGACCCGAACGCGAACCATCGATTGGGCTTTTCCGCTCGCCATCGCGGCTGTGCTGGGTGGCTTGATCGCTTGGACCGAACGCAGTCCGATGCTCGATCCTTATCCCCGGCGGATCCTGCTATTTGCCGTCGGGATGGTGGTCAGCATGGCGGCGGCTGACCGCTCGCTGCGGTTCGCCTTGAGCATCGGGGCCGTTCTCCTCTGCTCGGCCTCGATGCCTAGTCTTCACGGGCGGGCGCTTTACACGGAGCGCAACTTCTTCGGAGTTTCGCGGGTGACCCTGGATCCGGGTGGCTACTCGCATCGGTTGGTGCATGGGAACACCATTCACGGGCGCCAGCGCGTGCAACCGGACTGGGGCTGCGAGCCGCTGACGTATTTTCATCGGTCCGGACCATTGGGGCGGGTCTTCAGGCTGCATGAGTCATTGAACCTGGGCCCAAGAGTGGCGGTTACCGGCCTGGGCTGCGGAGCCATTGCCGGGCATGCGATGCCCGGAGAACAGTGGGATTATTATGAGATCGATCCGGCGGTGATCCGCATTGCCCAGGACACTAATCTCTTTCGGTTCCTCAACGGATGTTCATTGGCTCAGATCCGGGTCATCCCCGGGGACGCTCGATTGCGGCTACGCGAGGCGGTCGATGGCGAGTATGGCCTGATCATCATGGATGCCTTCACCTCGGACTCGATTCCGCTCCACCTGTTGACCCGTGAAGCCTTGGCCCTGTACCTGGCTAAGCTGGCGCCTCGCGGCGTCCTGGCCATCAATATCTCCAATCGCTATCTCGAACTGACTCCAGTCGTTGCGGCGCTCGCCGCCGATGCCGGACTGATCGGGTATCATTTCGAAGATCCTTTTGAGGAAAAGGACATCGGTAAAGAGCCTTCACATTGGGCCGTGCTGGTGCGCCCCGGCACCGACCTGAGCCGGCTGAAGAACGACGAGCGTTGGAAGCCCTTGGCGGAGGTGGCCAAGACCCGGGTTTGGACCGATGACTATTCCAACGTGCTGGGCGTCATGAAATGGCGCTAGGCTTTGGCTTGGCGAAACGCCACACTTGTATTTCGAACTGAACATGGACCTGAACGCCATCGCCACCCGTCCCGACTTGCCTCCGTTGACCCCGGGCACTCTGTATCTCGTGGCGACGCCCATCGGCAATCTCGAGGACGTTACGTTGCGCGCGCTGCGCACCTTGGCCGAGTGCGATGTCGTGGCGGCGGAGGACACCCGACGGACCGGACAGCTCCTGAGCTATTTTGGAATCTCCAAGCGCCTGTTGAGCTGCTTTGAGTTCAACGAGCGTCGACGGAGCGAAGAACTGATCCAAATTTTGCGCGGTGGCGGCAAGGTGGCCGTGGTGAGCGACGCGGGGAGTCCGGGGATTAGCGACCCGGGTGAACGACTGGTCCGGGCCGTCCTGGAAGCAGGATTGCGGGTAGAAAGCGTTCCGGGAGCCTGCGCCTTGGTCGCCGGGTTGACCGCCAGTGGGCTGCCGACCGACGAATTCCACTTCGTTGGCTTCTTGCCGCACAAGTCCGGCCAGCGGCGGAAGCGTCTGGAGTCTTTGCGGTTGGTTCCCGGCACTGTGGTCCTGTATGAGTCGCCTTATCGGGTGGAGAAACTGTTGGGGGAACTGGTTGACCTCTATCCGGATCGCTCTGTGGTACTGGCTCGCGAGTTGACGAAACGGCACGAGGAGTTTTTGCGGGGAACCCCCGCGCAGCTCGCGGAGCAGTGGCGTCAGCGTCCGCGTAAGGGGGAGTTCGTGGTCATGATCGCCTCAGCGACGGACGTCGAGCCCCGGCCGTCGCCCCAAACTGACGACGAAGGTCACGATCAAGAGCAAGCCTAGGGTGCAGACGATGGCGGCGCCAGCTGGGAGGTCCAGCTGGTAGGATGCGAACAGACCGCCGGCTCCACCCAGGACAGCGATGGCCCAACCTGTGGCGAGCATCCATCCCAGAGAACGCGCGAGCAGGTTGCCGCACAGAGCGGGAACGATCAGGTAAGAAAAGACCAAGAGAACCCCTCCGATTTGGACGAAGCTGGTCACGGCCGCACCGAACAGCGCATAGAAGAGAAAGTCCCACCATCGAATGGACCAGGTCAGCGTCTCGGTCTGCTCCGGGTGAAACGAAATTTGCAGAAAGCGCTTGCGGAAGATCAGATGAACGACGGCTATCACTGCAAACAGTCCAATGGTCTTCAAGATCTCGCCGGAGTTCACCGTCAGAATGTCGCCGACCAGCGTGCGTTTCAGCTCTTCATTGCCCTCCGGCGTTCGGCTCAGGAACACAATGGCCGCCGCCGCCGCCACCACGTAGACCACGCCGATCAGCGCCTCCTGTGGCACTCGCGTTTCGTGGCGAGTGCGGGTAAACGCGAAGAGAAAGGCTCCTCCGAGAGTGAATGCCACCGACCAATAGAACGTATGGACATCGTGGATGTCGTGGCCGAGCATGAGGCAGACACAGGTTCCGAGCGTGGCGACCTGGGCTAGGGCCAGATCGACGAAGATGACACCTCGTCGAACAATGTGGAGCCCCAGGTAGACCAACAGCCCTGGCAGCACCAGGCAGGCGATGGCCGGCCATTTCATGAGTGTCCAGACAATGTCCATGGCAGGCGGGTTAGGGCTGAGTGGAAAATGCCTTGGCCAGCGCGGAGACCAGGTAATCCAGCAGCTCGATGTAGCCGCCCTCGGTTCCCTTGACTCCGCCGGGAAACTGAGAGACTGGGACAATCTTGGCGCCGGTGTTCTGGGCGACGGTCTCGGCGGCTTTGCGGCTTACGTAAGGGTCCTGGAAGATCACCTGAACCTTTCGCTCCCGCATGGCGGTAATCAGGCCGGCGAGGTGAGCTGAGGAGGGAGGGATGCCGGGCTTGGGTTCCAGGAAGAGATCAAACTGGAGTCCGAACTCCGCCCCGAAGTATGGCCACGAGTTGTGATACGCCACCACTGGCTGTCCTGCGAAGGGAGCGAGGGTGGCTTTCCACTCTTTGAGCTTTGCATCGAGCTGGGCCTGGAACTGGCCGACCCGTTGCTCGATAGCGGTCCGCTGGTCCGGCAGCAGCTGAGCCAATCCCTGACCGATGTTGTGCGCCACCTGTCGGGCATTAGTTGGGGCGATCAGGAAGTGGGGATTGCCCGCAGCGTGGATGTCTCCTTGCGAGCGATCGGCTTGCAACGGGACCTCCCTCATCGCGATGCCGACGTTACAGCGGATGCGGCCAGGGGCTCCCAGGGCGAGCTTGGGATTGCGAGCGCCCTCGAGCAACGATCCCAACCAAGCCGATTCCAGCTCGGCTCCGCCCTCGATCAACACATCGGCTCGGTTCAGTTTGACGATGAAGCTGGGTTTGGGATCGACGAAGTGCACATCCTCGGTCGGCCGAGCCAACGCCGTCACGTCAACCTGATCTCCCCCTACGACGCGGGTGATCGCGGCGATGTCCGGCGTGGTGGCGATCACGTTAAGCCGTGAAGCAGCGATGGCCACAGTCAGGTGGCCGAAACAGACCAGGAGCAGGCACACGCGTAGGTGGTGCGATCGATTCATCTCCAGAGATCAAAGCAGCATCGAGACGACGGATGCGACCTAAAACTTGTGGGCGGGATGGGCCCCCAAGGAGAACTCGAACTGCATCCATACCGAATGGTCTGTACCGATATCTCGGCGTTGGTCGTAATTGTATTGCAGCCGTATTTTGGAGTATTCGCTGGGATACCAAGTCAGGTTGGGGGCGATCCGCCATCGGCCTTCCCGTTCCTGATCGCTGCCATAGAGCGACTCGTAGAGTGCGAGATGCTTTCGGTCGACATAGTCTCCCCGGAGAGCAGCTACCCAACCTCGGCGAAAACCATAGGCGATCTGGGTATAGAATCCGTAATCCGTGAGCGTCTCCCGCGACAGCAGATCCGGTGTCCCGTCGGAATTGCCATCCAGCTCACTTCCATCCGGGTTCAGGGCGCTATCACCATCGAGGTCCCAGTCGAAAGCGCCCGCCTGGTAGCGGCGCAGCATGATTTCCGATTGCCAGCTGACAAAGGGAAATCCGCCGTTGGCATCCGCCGGCTTCCACTTCCAATACATATCGGCGCCATAGATTTGAGTGTCGGTGTCTCTCCCGGACGCGTTGGGACCAAAAGCCCCGGAGAGTCCCACGAGCAGTGTTTGCTGATCGGTGAGGTTGAAGGAACTGGCCAGCCGTGGGGTGAAGAGCAGATCCCCGATCGTAGACAAGCTGCCGGGGTCGTGGAGCCGATGGAAGTAAGCCTCTCCTTCGAAGCTGTTGCGAAAGCTGGCCGCGGTTTCGCCGTGGCTGTTCTGGACTCCGAGGCTGAGCTCGGTGAAGAAGGGGGTGGGGGCTAGCCAAGACAGCTTGGCACCCAGGTTGCGCAACCCGTCCCCTCCCAAAAATCGGCCGCTCACGAGGGGGCTGTCGACGGAGGTCCAGGTGTGGGGGTGCGTGGAGTTGTGTCGGCCGAACTCGCTGAAGAACTGTCCGGCGCGCAAGGTTAGGTTGGCGGGCAAGGAGAGCGTCTCCAGGTAGGCTTCCTCGACTTCCAGGGAAGACTCACCCTCCGAGTCGATCTGAAACAAGATGCCGCTGGCCGCTCGAAAGTAGGGATCCACCGCGCCGGTGAAGGAGGCCTCCAGGCCTTGGAGAGTAAACCCGCGGACGCGCGGGTCGTGGGCACCCAATTGCAAGCCACCTTCGATATCGTCGGCCGTTGATCCGCCGACCGCCATGGTTCCCACCAGTCCCAGATCCAGGTAGGCATTTCCTTTTTGAAGTCGAATCGGGTCTGACGGCTTCCAAGGTGCAGACTGAGGGGCGGGGGCCTCGGAAGCAGGAGTTGCGGGCTTTGGTTGGGACGTGGAGTTGGCGGGGGGAGAGACGGAGGCCGGCAAAGCGGGCTTCGAACCTAACGCCTCGATCTGGCGTTTCAAAGCGTCGATCTGCTCTCGTTGAAGCTGTTGTTGCCGCTCGAATTCGGATTGCATCTTTTCGAGCTGCTGGCGCAGCCGCTGTAATTCATCCTGGCTCTGAGCTGAAGCGATGGGTGCAGATCCGCTGAGGGACAGCAATAGAACCCAACTGAGGTGCTTATTCATGGGCGTCCGTTCGTTTGTTTCTTCGTGGCCTCGATCGCTGCGATTCGCCTGACTGAGTCAACCCCAGAGCCGACCAAGGAAGGACCAAATCACAGACGGAGCAGTCCCCGGGGGCAAGTCTTTTGTCGCGGCTGGGGTTTGGAGGGGTGGGGGAGGTGCGGCGAGACGCACTAGTCGATGACCTGCGGTGAGGCCCTCATCGGGGGTAGTCTTCCCGGTGCTCCGTGACCTGGAGCTCTTCTGGGCTCAACGGAGTTCCGCCCGACCTTATTCACGCCGTCCTTAGGTTGTTCGCCGACATTCAATCACACCCGTTTCGAGGCGTGCGATGGGCGGGACGCCACCTACCCGATCCATCGGTGTTGGACTTCTCCGGCCACATCTGTCAGCCGGAAGTCGCGGCCTTGGAAGCGATGAGTGAGACGCAAGTGATCCAAGCCGAAAAGATGCAGCATGGTCGCGTGAAGGTCGTTGATGTGAATCGGATCGCGGACGATGTTCCATCCGATCTCATCGGTTTCTCCCACGATTTGGCCGCCACGAATGCCACCCCCGGCTAAAAGAATGGTGAACGCGTTGGGATGGTGATCGCGGCCGGTGACACTGCTGGTATTGCCCGCACGGTTCTCGCCTAGTGGCGTGCGTCCAAACTCGCCACACCAGACCACCAGCGTTTCATCAAGAAGTCCGCGCTGCTTTAAGTCTTGGATCAACGCCGCGACGGGTTGGTCGGACATGCCGGCGTTGAAGGTCAGCTCGTTTTCGAGGTTGGAATGGTGATCCCAGGACGCGTGGATCACGTTGACGAACCGAACGCCTCGTTCCACCAGACGACGCGCCAGCAGGCAATTCGCGGCATAGCGTCGATACTGGCCGGCGCCTCCCCCGCGGTCCGCCTTGATCTTGGGATCCTCTCGGTCGACGCCATACATGGCCAATGTACGCGCATCCTCCCCCGACAAGTCGATAAGTTCGGGGGCGGCAGATTGCATGCGAAATGCCAGCTCGTAGGCCGCGATGCGAGAGGCGATCTCGGGATCTCGAGCTTCGCGCCAGCGAGCGTCATTGAGCTGTGCCAGGGCATCTAAACCGTTTCGTTGGAGTTCCACCGGGAGACCGGGAGGATTACGCAGGTTCAGCACTGGCTCGCCTTGGGTTCGGAACGGCACTCCCGCGAATACCGAGGGCAGAAAGCCGCTCTGCCAGAGAGACGCGCCGCCGCTGGTTCCGCGTCCCGCGGAAAGCACCACGTAACCGGGCAGATTGCGCGACTCCGAGCCAAGCCCATAGGTGAGCCACGCTCCGGCGGTGGGAAGGCCGAACTGCGCCCGTCCGCTGTGCAGCAAGAGTTGAGCGGGATGATGGTTGAACTGATCCGTGTGCATCGAACGGACCATGAGCAGATCATCCGCACACTGGGATAGGTGGGGCAGCAGGTCGCTGAACTCCATTCCCGATTGTCCATGCCGGGCGAACACTCGTTTCGAACCCATCAGCCGCGCGGTGTCCTTGCGAATGAAGGCGAAACGCGCGTTCTGGACAAGAGATTCCGGCAGGCTCTGGCCGTGCAGTTCATTGAGCTTTGGCTTCGGATCGAAGAGATCCAATTGGGAGGGAGCCCCCTCCATGAAGATGAAGATGCAGCTTTTAGCTCGAGGTGCGAAATGTGGCGGCTTGGCCGACATTGGGTCGGCCTGGAACCCCGGAGAGCGGGAGGGACTTTGCGCCGCGGCCAGGAGGCTGTTGAGCGCCAAGAAGCCGAGGCCGCTGGCGGTGGTGGTGAAGAAGTCCCGGCGGGTCTGGAGGATGGTTTCGTCGGTAGGATGCATGGCCAGTTCCTCCTAGTCGCGAGTGAGCAGTTCGTCGGTGTTCAACAGGACGCGGACGGTGGCCATCCAGGAAGCCATCTCCTGAGACCGCTCGTTCGGGTCGGATGTCAGCAACGCAGCATCCTGGGGATGGGCTTGATAGTAGGATCGGGAATCCGCGAGCAGTTTCAGCAAGGCGGCGGTCTCGTGCTCCGCAGGCCCGCGGGCAACGCAGGTTTCGAACGCCTCGGTCAATCGCTCCGCGTCGCTGAGTCCCGGAGCAGCCATCAGCCTGCGCGCGAACTGCAGCGCCGCTTCGGTGAAGGTCTGTCCGTTCAACAGCGTCAGCGCCTGCAAGGGAGTGTTGGAGATATTCCGACGAACCTGGGTGAGGTTGGCATCGGGGCAATCAAACATCACGAGATCCGGGTGCGGCGCGGTCCGTTTGAAGAACGTGTACATGCCCCGACGATATCGATCAGCGCCTTTGCTTTCGGGCCACTTGAAGTTGTTGGCATAACTGATTTCCGCGACGTCGGGGGGCAGGGCGGGGTAGACGCTGGGGCCGCCGATGCCTCGATGCAGGAGGCCGCTGATGGCGAGTTGGTAATCCCGCACGATTTCGCCCTCGACCCGCACTCGGTTTTGGCGCGCGAACAGCCGATTAAGCGGGTCAGGTTCTTCGAGATCGGGACGGTGGTGGGAACTTTGTCGGTACGTCTGACTGTGAACAATCTGGCGGATCAGATGCTTGCGGCTCCAGCCGGAGCGAATGAGTTCGCCGGCCAGTTCGTCGAGCAGTTCGGGATGCGAGGGGGGCTCGCCACGGGTTCCGAAGTCGGCGGGAGTTCGAACCAGGCCGTCTCCCAGGAGGTGAAGCCAGATTTGGTTGGCCGCGACCCGGGCGGTCAACGGGTTGGTAGGGCTGACGATCCACCGAGCCAAGTCCAGCCGGTTGGGCCGGCGGTTTGGGTTGGTCGGTAAGGGAGGTAGAATCTTAGGGACATCGGGCTGCACTGGATCCCGGGGATGGAGGTATTCCCCACGATGGAGCAGACGCGTGTCACGGGGCTCGGGGCGCTCCGCCAAAACCCTGGCCGACATGAGCGGTGCCTGCGCGCCACGTTCGATGTGCTGAAGCGCGTCCCGTGCGGCTCGAGCGGTGGGGTTCTCATCGATCAGCCAGTCGAAGAGCCGTTCGCGGTCAGGCTCCGTCCATTTTTCGATGCCGATGCGGGCCAATCGGCGTACATCTGGAGGCGCCACACTGTCCTCCGTCTGATTGGTGACAATGTTGAGTCGAAACCGACCGAGCCAACCCGGTGATTGGCGGGATCCTTTTTTGAGAGTAAACCGGATGGATACGTTTCCGTCGCTCACGATCGGTCGGGGCAGGTAGAAGGTCGCGTGGTGCGGTTCATCGAAACGAGGTGCCACCGACCAGCCGGTCTCATCCTTTCCATCGAGCAGGTTTGCCACAACCCCCTCCTTGGCCTCGAAATCGGCCTTGGGGCTGTGAAGCTGCTGGGACTTGCCGCCAACTTCCAGTTGCAGATCGGTAAACAACAGGCGCTGAGACCCGGCCTTGGTGTCGTCCGGGATCGGAGTTCCGCGGTTCGGCTCCGGGAACACTTCAACACGGACGCCATAGGCTAGGCCTCGCGGAATGGTTCCGCTGGCCGACCAGGACACAGGGCTGGAATTCGTGGCGGCCACCGACCAACTGCCATCGGCCGCCGAGTCAAAGCTTACTCCCGCCGGGCTCGACAGCTGCATCTGAGTCAAGACCGTGGGTTTGGCTTCTACGCCTTCCAGCGCCCTGAGTGTCGCCAGAGTATTCGCTTCCCAGGCGGCGAAGCCTTTGGCGAGGGCGGCACGTTCCTGCTCAAGCCGCCTCTCTGCCGTCAGGATGTCCTGCGCTGTATTCGGGTGGGCGGCGTTGTAAGCTTCCAACGCCTTTCTGGATTGGCCAACCCGGGCGTTGGCCTCGTCGGCGTTGTCGAAGAACGCGTAGAGCTGGAAGTACTCCTTTTGGGACAGACGTTCATACTTGTGATCGTGGCAGCGGGCGCAACCCAGGGTCATTCCAAGCCAGACGGTGGCCGTCGTCTCAACGCGGTCGAACACGGCCTCCACCCGATACTGTTCCTGCTCCACCCCGCCTTCCCGATTCGTCAACGTTTGGCGATGGAAGGCGGTGGCCAGCCTTTGGTCCGGCGTGGCATTCGGTAGTAGGTCGCCCGCGAGTTGCTCGAGGGTAAACTGATCGAAGGGCTGGTCGCGGTTGATGGAGTCGATCACCCACTCGCGATATCTCCAGGCGTCGGGGCGCGGGCTGTCCTTTTCATACCCGTCACTGTCGGCGTACCGCGCCTGGTCGAGCCAGTGCCGTCCCCAGCGCTCCCCGAAATGGGGTGATGCCAGGCAGTGCTCGACTAGGCGGCTCCAGGCCGCCTCTGGCTGCGCGGCGTAGTCGCTTGCGAAAGCGCGAACCTGCTCCCGAGTGGGAGGCAATCCCAGCAGGTCGGCAAACAGCCGCCGAATCAAGGTGTGCGGAGGCGCTTCCGTCGACGCGGTGATGCCGTGTCGCTCGAGTCGCTGGCGCACGAACAGATCGACGATGCTATTGCGTTTCGAGGCTCGGGGCGAAGACAGAGGAGGGGAAGGTGAAGAGGCGGAGAGCGGCTGATAGGCCCAATGCACCGCGGTTGGACCTCCGGCTGCCGGCGCGGCTGAGAGCGTGGAGGCCCCTCCGCAGCTCATGCCTAGCGCCACCCATGCCACCAGCATCACCCATGTTGTTGATTGCTGGTGGCTGCCGCTAGCGCTGGGCGCTTTCTCCTTCATGCCTGTTCATTCACGTTGAATCGCCCCCGAGCCCCGGAGCGGTGGTTCGCCACTGAGGTGGCATCATGGGTTCACAAACGTTCCATCAGGACTGCCAATGCGCAGATATTCGGGAAGCTTCTTAGGATCGAGTCGCACAGTAACGACGTGGGTTCCGGCGGGGAGATCGACGGTGGTTTGTTTCCCGGCGGGAACTGGTTTCCCGGCCACCCAGACGTTGGCGTTTTCAAGGCCCTCGAGTTCTAAGCGAACGGGACCGGCCTTGGGAACCTGAAGTTTGGTTCCGCCATACACCGCGATCAAACCGACCCACTTCTGCACGGAAGTCGCCTGCTGCACCTCGGAGCGCGTCAGCTTGCCGTCCACGTGCGACCAGCTGGCCGTCCACCCTCCGGCAGTGAGCGGGAGTGAAACCATCTTCTCCACACCAAACTGCTCGTCGGAGTGAGTGCCCGGTCGGAGTTTCCATCCCCGAGCTACGTTGGCTTTGGAGGCGTCGTAAGGTCCCGGTTTGCCGAGCTCAGACAGGAAGCGGAAGAGATCCAAGCGCTCCTCCGGTTGGATGCCATCGATGAGCCCGGCGGGCATGATGGATCCACCCGTGGTGCGCTTTTCTACATTGTTTTTCGCCACCGTCACCTCGTTGCCGGTCGTGTCGCGGATCACGAGCCGCTCCCCATCCTCACGCACCAGGATACCGCTGAGTTCCTCTCCGTCCTTGGTCTCGAGGACGAGGGAGTGGAACCCTTCCTTCACCTTGCGGTTGGGGAACCAAATGGACTCGATGAGATAGTCGACGGGCGCGCTGGCACCGATGCTGGTCATGTCGGGCCCGACCTTGCCGCCGGCGCCACCAATGGCGTGGCAACTCACGCAGCCCAGCATGGGGCGTCGATAAACTTCCTCGCCGCGCCGCGGGTCTCCCTTTTTCAGGACCTCGGCCGCCATCGCCTTCAGTTCCGATTCGGAGAGCGCGATTTCCCCCTCGGCCAAGTCTGCACCGCGGGTGAGGGCCAGGATCAGGTCCGGTTCATTGCGTCCGCTTTCGCGGGCGGCCCGCAGGCCGGCCTTCGCGACTACGGCGGGGATGCCGCTCTTGGGCAGGGTTCGCGTGAGAATCGGAGCGGAGCCTTTGATGTTGAGCAAGGCACGCCAGAAGGCGAGCGACTCCGGCTCCGCGGTGAGCTGGAGCGCTGTCTGAACCGCGGGGTCGGCAGCGGCCTTGAGATCCACCGCCGCGAGGGCGACCACTGCTGCGCGTCGCACATCCAGAGCGATCTCCGGCTTGCTCAGCGGGAGCAACGCCTCCACTGCGGGCTGTCCGCCGATGTTGCGAAGCGTCTCGAACACCGCGTTGCGGAGCGCCGGGCTGCTGGTGGGCGCGGTTGCGAGCTTGGAAAGTTCCCGTGTGCGCTGGCCTAGACTCTTCCAAGCGCCGGCCAAGCGAACCGCAGCCACTTGAAGGGGTTCATGCGCATGATGAAAAAGGTCGGGCAGGGAGGAAAGATCGCCTGAGGGGCGCGTGTTTCTGAGCCGGGCGGCTTGATCCAATGAAGCGATCGCCCTCGTCGCGGCAGCGTCGGTGAATCCCCCCGACAACACTTGGTTATAGAGTTTACGCAGCTCATTCGGTCGGGCCGCCTGGCCGAGGATTTCGATCCAGTTGCCTGAGCCTTCCCGGTCGAGCGGCTGTTGTTCCAAAATCTGGCTCAACACCGCGCCGGCCTGAGCAGGCTCGATGGATTTGAGGGCGAACTCGAGCTGTTTCTCACGGCCGGCCACCTGCCATTGGCCGGCTTTTAAGGCGGCCAAAAACGGTTCAGCGAGATCGTTGATCGTGAGCCAGAGTGTGTACTCCAGGTGAGGATCCATCGGTTTGTTGAGCACCGACAGAGCCAGTTCGGCGGCTTGGGCGGTGGGAAACTTCGCCAGGGCTCGCAGCGCCTCCAGGCGCACTCGAGGATGCTCGTCCTGGACCCGCGCTGCCAACGCCTTGAGGACCGGCTCCGCTTGCGCCGGGGTCAACTCGCCCGGCGTCGCAAAGCGCTGCCGACGGTTTTCCGCCACCAGCGTCTCCGAGTTGATTCGATGACGCCAGAAGCTCAACACCCGCACGGCGGCGGCGCGGACCCTGCCGTCGGTAGCGCTGAGCAACCGTTGCAGCAACGGAGCGTTCACCACATCCAGCGCCTGATGCAGCCAAAGTGATTCGAGCAGCGCGCGCTCGTCGGTCTGACGGCTGGTCCAGGCGTTGAGCGCTCCCTGAACTGCCACGCCCCGCTCCGTCAGCACCCGGCGCGACTTTTCCCGGTGGTATCCGGAGGGACTCAACAGATTGCCCAGCAACTGTTCCGTGGAGACTCGGGTCAGATCTTGAATAGGCATTGGGGTTTTCCCCTTCGGAGTCACGCGCCAGATGCGCCCATGCTCCTTGTCCCGGCGGGGATCACGAAAGTCGACCTCTCCGTGCTGAATAATCGGGTTCGACCAGTCGGCGATGTAGAGAGCGCCATCCGGCCCCATCTTCACATCGATCGGACGGAAGTGGGCATCCTGGCTGCGGAGGATCTCCGGCATTTCCTGGGTGACATAGGCTGAACCTTGCTCGCGCATGCTAAAGCGCACGACGCGATGGGCCCGGAAATCGCAGGTGATCATGCTGCCCTGCCAGTCTTCGGGAAACAACGGGCTGTAGAGGACCTCCAGACCACAGAACTTGGGATACGTGCCCGGGCTGACGCTGCCCAGGATCCGTCGTGCCCCGGCATACGTCACGTACATTGCCTGAGGGACAATGTAGTTGATGCCTTCTCCGCCGGCTCCGTCGGTGGCAAACGATTGTCCGAACATGTCAAACTGATGGCCCCAAGTGTTCACCAAACCCTTCATGTGGATGCCCAGCTCCAGCGTGGACGGACGGAGGTTCAAGATGCCGCCGCTGTTCAATCGAACCACCCCGTTGGGCGTTTCGGTGTGGGTGTGGATGTAGATCGACTGATTCATGTACATCTGACCGTCCATGCCCCAGTGGAGAGTGTGGATGATGTGGTGGGTGTCCTCGGTTCCGAACCCGGACAGGATGGTGCGACGGACATCGGCCTTTCCGTCCCCATTGGTGTCCTTGAAGTGCAACAGCTCGGTGCTCTGCCCCACATACACTCCTCCGTCCCCCGGCTCGACGCCGGTGGGGATGAGGAGACCATCTGCGAAGACGCTGGAAGTTTCGGCCTTGCCGTCCCCGTTGGTGTCTTCCAGCACGATGATCGCGTCGTCGGCGGTCTGGCCGGGCTTGATCTGAGGATACACCGAGGAGCTGGCCACCCACAGCCGCCCTCGGGAGTCGAAGTTCATGTGGATCGGCTTGAAGAGTTTCGGATTCTCCGCATAGAGGTTGACCTCGTAACCGGGAGCTACCTCGAAGGTGGGGGTCGGCTGGCTGAATGTCTCTGGATGGCCGGTCTTGGTGGGTGCCGGCGCGGCAGGTTTGCCGACGACATGATCCTTGGCCACGGGCAGCAGCTCGAAGAGGTGAGTGCCGGGCTGGCGCAGCTTGGCGATGCGGGCTTCCTGCTCCGCGATCAGGGGATCGAACTGGGGGATCTCCCCCGCGTTGCGCCCCTGCTCGCCCTTGCGGAACAGGAACAAGTAAGTGCTGTTCTGCGGTCGCCAGCGATGGAAGAACAGCTCGTTCTTTTTCAAGATGGTCTGATGCAGTTCATGTGCCGCCTCGAGTAGCGGACCCCGATCCAGAGCGAGACCCTTCTCCCAGGCGGCGTGGGATCCAGCGAGCACCTCGCGGCCATCGATCTTGAGCACGTAGTTGCCCGATCTGAGTCCTTTCACCTGAACCAGCGCGTGGCTGGCCGACGGTTGGGCTGGTAAGTCTGATCCGGCGGCCCCGGGCATGAGCACCTGATTGGGGGTCACTTGAAACCGGAGGCTGCCGCGAGAGCGTTGAAAGTCGTTGATGGCGACCCCGCGGTGATCAGCCGAGGTCTTGCCGTCGCGCGACAGCGAGAGCTGCCAGGCGGGCGGGGGGCAGGGGAAGTGTCGTCCGAGCGATTCGGCGAGGCGACGGTAACCCTGCTCATTCAGGTGGATGCCGTTATCGGTCAGAGCGGGGGACTCCTTGGGGCCGCTGGTCGGGGCCGTATCGGCAAACCAATCCACAAACGTTGCTCCCACTTCGTTGGCCAGCGAGCGCAGGGCGTCGCGGTACAAGGTCAAGGACTGGTTGTGCTGGTTGGGGTCGGGGAGTGGGCTGCCCAAGTCTTCGTGGCGGATGGGACTGGCAATGGCGAAGCGCACCTGCGCGGGCTGCGCTTGCTTTTGAATGCTTTGGACCAGGCGACGCATGTTTTTAGAGAATGCGTCAATGCCGCTCGGACCATCAAACGATGCCGCCATTCCGTATCCCAAGAACACCACGGTGGGTTTGACGGCTGCGATCTGCCCTAGAAGATTGGTGAACCAATGCTCCTCCCCGCGATGCCAGTCAAAACTCGCGCGTGACCTGCCGCTGGGCAAATCGGCGCTCCAGCCCAGGTTCCTGAAGAGGACATTGCGGTTGGGGAAGGCCGTGGTCAGCCGATGCTCAAGCAACCCGACGGTGCCCTCGCGTTCGATGAGCGTATCGCCAACGAAAGCGACTCGATCTCCATCCTTGAGTTCGAGCGGAGCGATGGCGTTTTGCGCCTTCAGACCCGAGTTGAGCAGATAGAGGCACACGAGGGGAAGCAACACGAGCCAGTGGCGTTGGAGCTTCAGCACCTTCAACGGGGTCCCAGGTAGAGTGATGGTTTGCATGTCGTACAGGAATCTCGCCTCCCGTCTTACGCCAGGGGGAAGGAGTTGTGCAAGACTGGAGATAGACTTCGGCGTCAGGTGAATGAGTTTCTCCCGGCCTTGGTGAGGATTCGCTTTCAAGCCTCACCTACTTCTCTTCACATCCGCGTTGGCTTGAGCCACGCTTCGACCTGTTCCTTTAACGCTCTTCGTTCGCTCTCGGTCAGTCCATTCGGATCGAAGCGAAGACGGTAGTGGAGTCGCAAAATGCTGGGCAAGGACTGCGCTTGGCTACCCAAGTGAGGGAGAATTCGCTCAATCCAGGCTTGAGCCGTCTCGTCCCGCGATCGGACCAATCCACGTCGCTGCAGCAGCTTTTCGATCAGGAAGAACTCGGAATCCTCGCCCAGGCGTTGAACGCGGAGATGGGCCGCCTTGGTGCTCCGATCCTTGATGCCTCGTTTTGTTTTGGAGAAAACGCGAAGCACGAACACACCGAAGAGGCCGCTCAGCCCATAGACAGCATATTTGGAAAGCTCCGACCGCCCGGCTTTCCATTGCGCATACTCGAACCACAATCGGGATCCGAAATCGGTCATCGGTTCCCACGACGAGGCGTTGTCCGCCTCCAGTTGGTTCCAGCTTGGGGGCGTCGTGTCAAAGTCGGTCCAACTCTGTGAGTCCTTCAGCCATACCATGCACCAAGCGTGGGCATGCCGCTCCCGGACCAGGTAGTTGCCGTTTCCAGCCGACTCCTGCACGGAGTAACCCACGGCGTAACGAGTTTTGAGACCAGCGGCGCGGAGCAGCAGGGTTGTGGCCGTGGCAAAGTATTCACAATGTCCGGCGCGTGTGACGGTCAGGAAGTTTCCCAAGGGCGTCATCTCGGGAAGCTTCGATGGTGCGGCCTCCTGGTAGGTGGTGTAGCGGAACCGGTTTCGAAAGTAGGAATAGACCGCCCGCATGGCTTCCTTGGGCTGCTCCTGAGCCTTCTCGGCCAACCGAAGCTGAGCCGCTAGCTGCTCGATGATCGCACGTTCGTTGGCCGGAATGGCCAGGTCCCGATCATCATCGGCCGCGCGGTCGGAAGTGGATTGCAGGGCGTAGTAAGCGTTAAAACTGATGAGGGAAGACGCATCCTTGACTTGAATGCCGCCGAAGTTGTTCTTGGAGAGCATGCCGGCGGGCAGGTTTTCGATTCGGGTCGTGCCCAGCGGCAGGGGCAGGAGGCCCGAACCGCCGCGCAGGAACCGGGCGATCCGGACATTGGCTCGCTCGGAGACGGATCCTTCGGGCACGACACGCCAGGCACTCATGGATTGCTCGGCTGACACGGGTTTCCAATCCAGGCTGGCTTTGCGATTCGATCCGCCCACGGTCCAGCTGGAGTAGTTGAAGGTGTCATAGCTGGCCTCTCGGAGCAGGTCTGGCGGCATGTCATTGGTCGCGTTAACCCGCAGCACAATCTTCCCGGACAGTTTCAGGCGTCCGATGGACCCAATCGAGGTGCGTGACTCCAAGGCATCCACCCGGCTCTGGGCGAAGCGCTGTAGCCAGTTGGCTTCCAAGCCAACCAGCATTCGCTGGAGCGCGTTAAGCCCGAGGTGTCCTCCGAAGCCCAGGAGCGTGGCGAGCCCGAAGACTGCGATCCAGGCTGGTCTTGAAAGGCGCTGTGATCGCAGGCTCCAGAGCGCCCAAGCGGTCAGGACGACAATGCCACTGAAGAATACCCAGCCGCGACGATTGGTCGTGCTGGCCGCCACCAGCACCAGCGCGAAATAGAGCGGAGCCACCGCGATCTGGCGGGGAGGCTCGGGCAATCGGCTGGCGGCGGGAAGGCGGGTCTGGCGTCGCGTCAGCCAGGCGAACACGGTGGAAGGGATCGAAGCCTGGCGGCCGTATGCGACCGCTAGCACAAACGGGGCGAACACGAGGGGCTGCCACTGGAAGAACAGCAACGCCCAGCGGGTAGCCAGCGGCATGGTCTCATTCCATGTCCGATCGGCTGGGGTGGAGCCGGCGGAGGCCTCCAGCAGTGTGCGGCTGTACCCCACGGAGAAGACCACCGCGCTGAGCAGCAGCACGAGGCACCCATTCCAGAGACGTTGAAAGTCTGAGGTGGTGAAATCCCAGCGGATTCTTGAGAAGTTTGCGACTTCCAGCAGCAAGGCGAGGGGGATGGCCAGCGGGAGCAATCGGGTCTGATATCCCCAGAACAGGATCACGGCACCCAGCAGGCCTTTAGGAATGGCACCCATACACAATAGACCCGCTACAGCCGGGCAAGTCCCTCCGCGATTCGCCCTACCTCCAGCACGTGAAAGCATTCGGGATGAGCGGCGAGCGGGCCGGGCTCGATGGGCCGCTTGCGGTCGGTATGGCTGAGGATAAACACCTGGATGGGCAGGCTCAGGCTGAGCAGCTGTCGCACCAGTTCGTGACGACGCGCATCCCATTTGAGGAAGATGCAGACGCAGGCGGCCAGCTGGCCGGCGTGGTTCATCGTCAGGTCATGCAGTTGCTGGAACTCCTTCTCTTCCGACGGCTCGGCGCAGGCCAGAATTTCTAGCAATTGTTCATTGTGCCCAACGCCTCGTCCAACGCTGAAGCAAAAGGCCTGGACGCCCACGAACATCAGGTCGAGCAGCGACTCCTGGGTCCGGAGGTTGCAGGCAAAGGACGCGGCGAGCGCGACGGCTTCCTCGAAGATGTCGGAATCGTCGTGATCATCGAAGGTGTCGAGAATGAGGCCATGCCGAACGAAATATTCGTCCTCAAACTCCTTGACGATGGGCTCGCCGGTCTTCGCCCAGCTCCTCCAATGAATGTGTCTGAGCGGATCCCCCCGGCGGTAGTCGCGCAGGGAGACAAACTCCTCCGATTGCCCCACGGCCGATGCCTGGGTCACTCCGCCTGGCTGATATTCCTCCTTGCCCGGAAGGTGCAGGTTCGGGACGGGATATCGCTTGGGCAGGATGAGCAAGCGCTGTGGCCTCTCTAGAGCAACGAAGGCGCGAATAAGACCAAACGGATCCGTCCGGCTGATGCGGGTCGTCCCGAATTGGATGGGGCCCCGGCGAAGAGGTATTAGCTGAAGGGAGACCTGAGCGGAATCGCGCGGAAGCAGGGGAGGTAGCGCGGTTTCGGGCACGAGCGCCGGCGGAGTTTTCCGGCGGGGGGCGGCGAGCCGGAACGATCGTAGGTTTCGGCGAGGGCGGGCGCCTGCACTCGGGATGGGCAGGATCGACTCTTTTAAGGTCTCGAGCAGGGTCAATCCCGATTGAACTCTGCTGGATTGGTTATGGATATCGAGGGTGTAACGCAGCGGCTCGCCCACGGTCCCGAACCGGGGCAGACTGCGCTCGATCTGGAACTGATCCTTAAAAAAGAGACTGCCTAGCAGAGCGAACAGGAGCAGACAGGCCAGGAAGGCAAACGTCTGGTAGGAGAGGGAGCTTTCAGTATCGAAGGCAATGATGCCCGTAAAGAGAATGGCAGCCAGCAGGGTGGAGCCTGCGGGCGTCAGGCGCCCTCGAAGAAACAGCCGCTCGCGCAGAGGACGGGAGGGGCGGGCTATCTTTGATTTTGCCACCTGCCTATTGCATACCGCACGGCCGGCGAATTCTCAACCCCATTGTTGCGGGAGGCTGCGCGGGAGGGCGATTATTTGGCCAAATGGCAAGCGGCCCAGTGGCCGGGCGAGAGTTCGCGGAGGGCGGGAACTTCGGTGCGGCAGCGGGCCTCGGCGACGGGGCAGCGCGGGTGAAAGGGGCATCCTGGCGGCGGATTGATGGGTGACGGAACGTCCCCGGTGAGAATGATGCGCTGCTGCTTATGGGAGGGATTCACTTCGGGGACCGCCGAGATGAGCGCCTGGGTGTAGGGGTGCAGAGGTGTGCTGATCAACCTGCGGGAGGGCGCCGACTCCACCACGCGCCCCAGATACATCACCAGAATTCGCTGGCTGATGTGCTCCACCACTGCGAGGTCGTGGGCCACGAACAGATAAGCGACCCCCAGCTGACGCTGCAGATCTTGGAGCAGGTTGATCACCTGCGCTTGAACCGACACATCAAGGGCACTGACGGGTTCATCGCACACGATGAGCCGCGGCTCCACAGCCAGAGCGCGTGCGATGCCGATCCGTTGTCGTTGGCCTCCGCTGAACTCGTGTGGGTAGCGCGTGACGTGTGCCCGATCAAGCCCGACCTGTTGCAGCAGCTCCTCGATTCTCAGACGGCGCTCGCTCGCGGACTTCGTGAGGCGATGCACATCGAGGGCTTCGCCCACGATTTCCCCGACGGTCATGCGCGGATTCAGTGATCCATACGGATCTTGAAAGATCATCTGGATGTGGCGCCGCTTTTGCCGGAGCGGTTCCCCCCGAAGCTGGGTTAGGTCTTGGCCGTCGAACAGCACCTGGCCCGCGGTGGGCTCGATCAGCCGGATGATGGCGCGACCGAGGGTCGTTTTTCCACAGCCGCTTTCCCCAACCAACCCCACGGTTTCTCCCGGCTGAACCTCGAAGCTAACTCCGTCCACGGCGCGAACGAAACTTTTCACTCGGCTGAACAGCCCTTGGCGAACCGGGAAATGGACTTTGAGGTCTCGGACGTCGAGTAGGCTCATGGTTTGGTATAGGGGCAGCGCACCCAGTGACGCGGTTCAACCTCGATCAGCGGCTGGGCGTGGGCGGCGCACTCTTTGGCCGCCAGCGGGCAGCGGGGATGAAAGCGGCAGCCGGAGGGGAAGTTGCCCAGATTGGGCACGTTACCCGGAATGGCCTGGAGGCGGGTTTGTTGGCCTTGCAGCTTCGGGATCGAGTTCATCAGAGCCCTGGTATAGGGGTGAAGTGGGCGCTGAAGCAGGTCTTGGGCGTCCGCCAGTTCGACGACCTGCCCGGCATACATCACCGCCACCCGATCGGCCAGATCGCCCACAATGCCCAGATTGTGGGTAATAAGCACCATGCTCATTCCGATCTGCCGCTTGAGATCCTTGAGCAGTTCGATGATCTGCGCCTGGATGGTGACATCCAGGGCGGTGGTGGGCTCGTCGGCGATCAGGAGTCGAGGATGGCTTGCGAGGGCCATGGCGATCATGATGCGCTGCTGCATTCCGCCCGAGAGCTGATGCGGGTAGTCTCGCAATCTCGACTCCGGTGCTGGAATTCCCACCAGCTTGAGCAGACGCACCAGCTCCTCCTCATTGGCGGCCTCCGGCCGATGCAGCTTCAGCGACTCAAGAATCTGGTTGCCGACCCGGAAGACAGGGTTCAGCGAGCTGCCTGGTTCTTGAAAAATGTAACTAACAATTCCCCCGCGAATCTGACGGAGCTGGCTGGGCAACATCTTCAGCACATCCTGCCCGTTCAGCCAAATCTCACCGGCGGTGTACCTGGCGGGAGGCGAGGGCACCAGGCGCGCGATCGAGAGCGCGGTGACGCTCTTGCCACAGCCGCTCTCCCCCACTAAACAAAGCGTCTCGCCGGCTTCCAGGCTGAGAGAGACCCCATCCACCGCCCTCAAGGCTCGGCCATCCTTGAGGAAGTCGAGTTCGAGATTTCGGATTTCCAGCAGCTTGGGTGCTCCTGATTGTGCAGACTGGCTTTGGTTCGATTGCATTCCGAGTTGATGTCGCGTCGCGAGGCCTCTGAGCGGTCAGTTGCCCTTAGCATCAGCGGCGTCTCTTAGACCATCGCCGAGGAAGTTGAAAGCGAGAACAGTAAGAAAAATTGCTCCTCCGGGGGCCAGGAGCCAGGGATAGTCCTGCAGGTACTGGGAGTTTTGCGCCGCATTGAGCATCAAACCCCAACTGGCCTCGGGTTCCTGGATGCCCACATTGAGGTAGCTCATCACCACTTCGCCCAGGATGTAGTAAGGAACGCTGAGGGTGGCGGCGACGATCACATAGGAGAAGGTCCCGGGCAGGATGTGGCGAACCACGATATTGAACTTGGTCTGGCCGAGAGCCTGAGCGGCGAGCACGTATTGGCGCTCGCGCAGGGAGAGCGCCATTCCGCGAATGACACGCGCCGAACTTGCCCACCTAATAAAGCTAAGGATGATGATGATCAACAGGTAGACCCAGGTGGAGCTCAGCGAGGGGGGGAACACGGAGCGCAGGGCCATGATGAGGTAGAGCCCCGGAATGGACATGATCAGCTCGCAAATTCGCATGGTCACCGCGTCGGTCATGCCCCCCAGGTAGCCGGAGAAGCCGCCGACCAACATTCCCAAGGAGAGTGACAATGAGATGCCGATGAGGCCAATCGAGAGCGAGATCTGGGAACCATAGAGAAGCCGGGAGAAGACATCGCGACCAAACTGGTCGGCTCCCAGGAGGAAGCACGGAGCGGCCGGATTTCCGGTTCCGAACAGGTGCGTGGTGCAGGGCAGGAAACCGAACAGCTTATACGGCTCACCGGTGATGAAGAACCTCAGAGCGGCTTTGGAGCCCGGGACGGCCTCATAGGTGGCCGGCTCGGTCACCTTTCGATAGACCTGCACCGCGGGGCGAACGCCGTCGAGGACCAAGCGGGTCGGCGGATGGAAGGACCGTTCCTTGTCCAATAAGTCGTAGCGGTAGGGAGCGAAGAAGCCGGCGAAGAGCGACAGGGTATACAATGCGACCAACACGATGCCCCCGGCCATCGCGGTCCGGTGACTGCGCAGTCGACGCCAGAAGAGCTGGCTGGGGGAGGCGGTCTGGCCGGAAGCCCCCGCTCCCGGTGTTGCGGGTGAAGTGGCAGCGCTCATTTGAGACGAATTCGAGGGTCGCTCCACGCAAGCAGCAGGTCGGCAATAAAGTTGCCAATGACGAGGAGCGCGGTGGCCATGACGACGGAGGCCACCACCAATTCGTAGTCCTTCTTCTGCAAGGACTCCATCGTCAGGCGTCCCAAGCCCGGCCAAGCCATCACATTCTCCACGATGAAGGCTCCGCTGAGCAGTCCGGCGAGGGAATAGCCGAACATGGTGAGCAGCGGATTAATCGCATTGCGGACTGCGTGGCGGTAGATGACCCACCCTTCCGCCTGACCCTTGGCCCGGGCTGTCGTGACAAACTCGGCACGCAATGTATCCAGCAGGTTGGACCTCATTTGGCGCATGATGCCGGCCATCTCGCTGGCCGCCAGAACGAGCACGGGCAGTATCAGGTGGTGGGCGCGATTCCAGAACTGCTCGGACGGGCTCATGAGATCGTAGTACGAGCTTTGCGCCCCTCCTACCGGGAACCAGCCCGTGCCAGCGGCAAACATCAGCGCCAGCAAGGCCAACAGCACCTCGGGGATGGACAGGCCAAAGAAGGCGATCATGGAGCAGGCCCGGTCCGCGAGGGAGTTTTTATGCACTGCGGCCCAGATTCCGAGCGGAACGGCGATTGCCCAGGCAGCGATCGATGCGAAAAAGGACAGAAGAAAGGTGTTCCAGAGTCGGCCGAAAATCAGTTCCGAGGCAGGAATCTTGTAGGCGATGCTATAGCCGAAGTCCAGCCGAACGGCGTTCGCCAGCCAGTAGCCGTAGCGGATGTACCACGGCTTGTCCAAGTGGGCGCGGGCGCGCAGCTCGGCGATTTTCTGCTGTGAGATTTGGGGGTTCTGCTCGAGCTCGGTGAAATAGTCACCCGGGGTGAGCGACATCAACGCGAAAGTGATCAACGAGACCCCGATCAGGATGGGGATCAGATGAAACAGGCGTTTGGCGGTATATGTCCACATGCACTCTTTCGATGCCGATGCGTCGTTCGTCTCAAGATGTCAAAGCTTCCCGAGTCTTGACCAGAGAAAACATCGGCAGGCGTGGCTGGCGCATGACATGAATCTTTCAATTGGAAGTTGATCGTGAATCGAGGGCACCCCATTTTAGCCATCTGCATGTCCGCTGCCTTGAAGTCTAAGGTCTTGAAAGCCTCGCTGGGGTTTTGGGCACCTGTTGTCTGGCGAGTCTTCCTCGCTTTGGCCGGCCTTGAGCTGTGGACGGGCCGTGGGATGGCCGACTCCGGAGTGGTGGAGACCACGCAGGGTGTTACCTGGAGCGGGGATATTCATCCGATCACCGGCGGGTTGAAGGTCATCCCGAGGGACGGCAAGGAGCAGGAGGTGCGACTGGACCAGGTGGTCTCCCTGCGTTTTCAGCGACTCGAGATCCCGCGGGTGGAGCTTCAGCCGGCGGAAGAGCGCGGATGGCGGGGGCAGTATTTTGCCGCCGAGAATTTCGAGGGGCCCGCCACGGTCCGCACCGATGCCCAACTGCGATTTGAATGGAATTCCCAACTAGCCGCTGCCAGCAATCGGGCCCCTGCCAGCGCATTTTGGCAGGGTTCGCTGGTGCCGCTCGTGACCGGCGTGCACCAATTTGCGTTGAGGAGTTCTGGGCGGGCCAGTTTCTGGATCCATTCCCAATTGGTGAGTTCAGTCGATTCCACCAATGGATTGCGGGAATCGATCGGTGAGGTGGCCTTGGTCGCCGAACGCCGATACCCGGTCACTCTCCAGCTTCACCGGCAGCCTCCGTCCGGCTCGCTTCAGCTGGAATGGTCAGCCGCGAGCCTACCAAGGAGCGCGATTCCGAACGAACGGGTCGTGATCCGGCCCTCCATCACCGGATCCAACGACATCCTGCGGGGCTTGCTCGCCACCTATTACGCCAACCCCGATTTCAGTCATCCGCGATTGACGCGGGTGGATCGGGCGATCGACTTTAACTGGCGAGCCGCCTCGCCAGCATCCGAAGCGGGAATCGGAACTCGGTTCAGCGTGACTTGGACCGGATCATTGTCGGTGCCCAAGACTGGCGAGTATCGCTTCGCCATCGAGGCGGAGGGCGGGACGCGGCTGTTTCTCGATGGCAGTATCATCTATGAGCAGTGGGAGGATCGGCCTGAGCAGACCTATTCCATTGGCACCGCCCCATTGTTGGTCGAAGCAGGTCGCCCCCATTCGCTGCGCCTCGACTTTTTCAATGAAGTCAGCCGCGCAAAAGTGAAGCTGAATTTTTATCGCGAGGCGTTTGGCGACGCGCCGATCTTCGCTGACGGGTTGCGTCCATCGGCCGCACCCGATCGGTCAGTGCCGGTGCCCCTAGACGGAGCTGAAGGAAGTCCGACCGCGTCGATCCCCGCTGCGGCGGGTATCTGGTTTAACGATGGTTCGATGTTCTCCCGAGCCCCGCTCACCGCGTCCGCTTCCGAGGTCACTTTCGTCCCGGGTGGCGTGATCACGAAAGTGCCCGTGGCCTCCATCAGCCGCATCCACTTGGCTGATGTCCCGCAGGATGTGGTTGCGAAATTCGATCCGAACCGCACTGGCGCCTGGCTTCACAACGGAGATTTCTTGGAGGGGGACTTTCTCGGCATGGATGCCAAGCAAGTGCGCCTTGGTTCCATTCTGTTCGGAAATCACGTCGTCGATCGAGACCGGGTGCTTGCCATTCTCATCCGCGCCCCAATCGCGCGCGCGCGGAAATGGAATCTGACTCTGGCCGATGGTTCTCGTTTTTTTGTGGAGAAGCTGCGGATCGATTCCACCGGACTCGCGATTTCCGACTCGCTCTTCGGCGCGCTGCGGGTCCCCTGGTCCGGGCTTTCTCACCTCCAAGCCGATTCCGTGGCTACTCCTCCGCCATCCTCTCCTTGATCATTGCTTAAGAATTCTGTACGCGGCCGATATCTAAGCCTGGATGAGCCAGTTTGGCCACGGCAGGCGATCTCTTGGGCGAGTTTCGGTTCCAGCCAGCACTCCGGTTCCATCCGAGTTTCAGTGGAATCATGTAACTCCATATGGCAAAAGGGCTTAACGATACGCGGAGGTTTTGGACGGTTCGTAATCGACTCATCCTGGGTTATGGGATTGAGATTCTGATCACGGTGCTACTCGGGGGCTATGCCCTGACGAGACTTGTGGTCATCAAGGATGACGCTCATCGGCTCAGCCGCGATTCCTTATCAGGGCTCTCTTTAATCCACCGGCTTGATTCCCAAGCGAGTAAGCTATTCGGCTTGATCCACAAGCACACCGTCCTGTCCGATCCGGCCGCGAGTCAGCGTGCCCTCAGCGAACTGGAGTCCGAGCTGAACACGATCAAGACCATGGCGGCGGATTACGAACTCGGAGCCGTCAGTGCTGAAGATCGCGCTAAGGCTCAGCCGGTGAACTCTGCTCTGAAACGGTATCTGGATGCCTGTGTCGCGGTGGCCACCATGGATCCTCGCCAGGTGAACGAGAAGCTGCAGCGCGTCATCTCGGAGGTTGAACCATCCTACAAGGCCTTTCTCAATGTGGTGACGCTGACGGAACAGCGTCAGCAGTCGGCCGGTGAGTTGGCTGGGAACAAGATCCAAAGTGCCGTGCTCAACGCGGAGGCCGGCATATTGGCGGGGATCTGCGCCTCCATCTTGATTGTGTTCTTTAGCGGATACTTTTTGGTCCGAGCCATCAACCAGCCGCTCACGAGGCTCACTGAGGCCATGGAGCGCATGCGCGAGGGTGATTTCACTGGGCGTTTGGAAGCGGGCCAAAGGGATGAGTTTGGCGACCTAGCCGATGGGTACAATCATATGGCTGACAGCCTCAGCGCGCTCGTCAGCCAAGTGCAGGAGTCGGGCATCGTGGTCAACAGCTCTGCATCGAACCTTGCCAGCGCCGTGCGGCAACACGAGAGCGGAGCTCAGCAGACTGCTTCCACCACCGTGGAGATCGGGGCTACCGCCAAGGAGATCTCCGTCACTTCACAGGAGTTGGTCAAAACGGTCAAAGAGGTGGCCCAAGTCGCCGAGCAAACCACTACCATGGCGGGAAATGGCCAGAGCGGGCTGCTGCGCATGCAGGAGACCATGGTGCAGGTCATGGGGGCGGCCAGCGGGATCAGTGGCAAGCTGACGGTTTTGAACGAGAAGGCCGGGAGCATCAGCCAAGTAGTGACCACGATCGCCAAGGTCGCGGACCAAACCAACCTGCTCTCACTGAACGCTGCGATTGAAGCCGAGAAAGCTGGAGAGTACGGGCGCGGGTTCTCCGTGGTCGCCACAGAGATTCGTCGATTGGCGGATCAGACGGCGGTCGCGAGCCATGACATCGAACAGACGGTAAAGGAGATGCAGGCTGCCGTGAGCGCCGGGGTGATGAGCGTTGACAAGTTCTCTGAGGAGGTGCGCCGCGGCGTGCAGGAGGTGAACCAGGTGGGGGCTCAACTGAACGAGATTATCGGTCACGTCCAGGCTTTAACGCCGCGATTCGAGACGGTGAACGAAGGGATGCAGATGCATGCGGTTGGCGCGTCGCAGATTAGCTCGGCGCTCGTTCAGCTGGGTGAATCCACGCAGCAGACCGTCCACTCGCTGAAGCAATCCAATCAGACCATTGAACGTTTGAATGAGGCGACGCGAATGCTTCGCAACGCCGTGAGTCAGTTCAAGCTGCAGACGGCGGTTGGTGTGCCGGAGCGCCCGCGAGGGATCGCGTCGCTGGAATTGCGCCGCAATTCCGATCGGCCCGTCGATGAGGGGCGAAAGGTGGACAGCTGAGCCTGCGGGTATGTTGTTCCTTCTGTCACAAGTCGGTGCCGAAAGGTATGCCATTCCGGCAAACCGCATCATCGAAGTTCTGCCGTTGGTGACGATCAATCGGCTGCCCCAGCTTCGCCCTGCGGTTGCCGGCCTGTTGCACTATCACGGAACTTCAGTGCTCGTCGTGGATTTTGGCTTGTTGGTGGGAAGCCAACCGGCTCCCTCCCGGCTCAGCACGCGCTTGGTGCTCCTGAACGTTCAGCCTCCCGGGGGCGCCGCTCGTCCGCTGGCGTTGATCTCGGGTAAAGCCACCGAAATGATTTCGCTTCCGGCCGGTAGCTTCGAGGCGACCAGCGAGAGGATGAGCCTGGCACCCTACCTCGGCCCGGTGGCATGGGACTTTCGAGGGGTGGTGCGGCGTGTGGAGGTGGATGGTCTCTCCTCGTTCCTCGGCGCGGAGGCTCTGCCTGCGGCCGCTTAACTGACAACCCCTGATCGCCATCCGATGACGCAACCGATCTCAACCAAGAGTTCAGGGGTCCAGCTCGCAGCCAGGCGGATTCAGGAGCTGATTGGTCTGGACCTCGGAACCTTGACGACCCGGTCCATGCAGCGCGCCTTGCAGACCCGGCGGGAGGCCCTGGGACTCTCAGATCCCGCGGACTACCTTTCGTTGCTGGACTCGGATCCCGAAGAACTGCAGAACCTGATCGATGAGGTGGTCGTTCCGGAGACCTGGTTCCATCGCGAGCCTGAAGCCATCGACATGATGGTGTCGCTGGCCCGGCAAGCCCGTCGGTCCGCCAAGCGCCGCTTTCCCCTTCGCATTCTGAGCGTTCCATGTTCCGGAGGAGAGGAGCCGTACTCCTTGGTGATGGCGCTGCTGGACGCCGGCCTCAGCCCTGGCGAGTTTGTGGTTCTCGCGGCGGACGTCAGCCGACGGTCGCTGCGGCGCGCCGAGAAAGGATTGTACGCGGAGGCCTCCTTTCGAGGTGGAAACCTCGGCTTTCGCAGCCGATATTTTGAGGCATGTGGAGAAGGCTATCAGCTTCAGGAAGGGGTTCGCTCGCAGGTGACGTTCCATCACGACAACCTCCTATCCTCGCTCTTCCTGGCTGGCACCGAGCCGGTCGATTTCCTCTTCTGCCGGAACCTCTTTATCTATTTCCGACCCGAGACTCGCCGGCGTCCGATGGAGCATCTGGTTCGCCTCATGCGACCGGACGGTTTTCTGTTCTGCGGAGCCAGCGAGTATCGTTGCTTTGGACGAGGCCCCTTTCGTCTGGAGAAGTTGGGCTCGACTTACGCTTGTCGAGTGGACCGAATGTCTGCGCCCGCGGGCGGACCTGCCTCCCGTGGCCGGGCACTCAGCCTGCTCTCACACCCGGAACCAACGACGGGAACTCCAGCCCCGGTGGTCGATACCCACACTCAGGCAAGAACTCCAAACCGAGATCTGATCCGTGCCCGCCGGCTGGCCAATGAAGGATTGGCAGCCGAAAGCGCTGCCATCTGCGAATCCATCCTCAAGGAGGGTATGGATTGCGTGGAAGCCTTGAGCCTTTTGGCCCTGATTCGCGAGGCCGAGGGCCGCATGGAGGAGGCGGTGCAACTGTACCGGAAGGCGGTTTATCTCGATCCCCACCACTACGAATCACTGGTTCATCTCGCCTTGCTGCGCGAACGGCTGGGAGACCAGGAGGAGGCTAGCACGCTGCGCGCGCGAGCGCGAAGAGTTCAGGTGGACTTCAAACGATTGCCATGAGCGACAACACATCCCTAACGCCCGAAGCGCCTACCGCGGCTACCGTCCACGCAACGCCTTGCTGGAAGCAGGTTGGAATTTGGGGGAATGGGCGCTGCGAGGCGCTGCGCCAGCATGTTCACTGTCACAACTGCCCCGTGTTCTCAGCCGCAGCCGCAGAACTCCTGGACCGAGAGATGCCTCCCAGCTACCGGGACCAGTGGGCGGATCATTTCGGTCAGAAGAAAGCCGATGTCGCGCTCAGCACTCAATCCGTGCTCGCTTTCCGCCTTGGGCAGGAGTGCTTTGCCATCCAGATGAAGGCCCTTCAGGAGGTGGGATACCTCAAGGTGCTCCGTCCTATCCCCCACCGTCGCCAGGGCGTGGTGAAAGGGGTGGTCAACGTTCGGGGGCAGTTGGTCATCTGCGTGTCTCTGACGGCTGCCCTGGGGTTGGAGCCGCTGCCCGTGACTCCGGACCGACCTGGCAGCCATGGTCAGATGAGGCTGCTTATCGCGGACCATGACCGGGATCGCTTCGCATTTCCGGTTGATGAAATCCATGGGATACTGCGCCTCCGTCCGGGTGAGCTGCAGGATCTCCCCGCCACGGTTGGCCACAACCCATCGAGATGTGTGAGCGGCGTTCTGAGTTGGCAGGGCAAGTCGATCGGGCTGCTCGAGGAAGGCCGTCTTTTTGATCTTCTCAACCGGAGTCTAGCATGAGCGACAAAGATCTGAGCCAATGCTCACTGATGGAGCTGTTCCGCACGGAGGCCGAGACCCAGCTGTCCCTGCTAACCAATGGGCTGCTCGCGTTGGAGAAGGACCCATCGGTGCGCGCTCAGCTGGAGGAAATGATGCGGGCCGCCCACTCGATGAAGGGGGCCGCCAGGATCGTTAATCTGGGGTCGGTGGTGAAAGTGGCTCACGCGATGGAGGACTGCATGGTGGCGGTCCAGAAGGGCGTGCTCCAGCTCCAGCGCGAGCAGGTCGACATCCTGCTGGCTTCCGTCGACCTCCTGGCCAGGATCTCACAGACACCGGAACCCGATTTGGGGAAATGGGAAACGGAGGGAAAGCCCGAGGTCGAAGCGCACCTCGACAAATTAGCCTCCGTGCTCAAGGGCGAGCCTGTGGAGACCGCGAGGCCACTATCCGCCGCCCCAGCTGCCGCGGTCGCAACCCCGATAGGCCCGGCGGTGTCGAACCCGCCTACTCAGCCGGAACAACCCGCGCCCCCGCCGCCATCTCCTCCAGCCCCTCCGCCGGCCGCCGGAGCGAGTTCGTCGCCGATTGAGTCGGGGCGCATGGATCGTGTCCTGCGCGTCAAAGCGGAGCATGTCAATCGCATGCTTGGGCTCGCGGGTGAGTCCCTGGTGGAGTCGCGCTGGCTTCGTCCCTTTGGGGAGTCCTTGCTACGCCTGAAGTCGCTTCACTCGGACATGGAGCGGTCCATGGCTGTTCTGCGCGAGTCCCTGAGCGGCCTGTTCATCGACGAGCGGACGGAAACGGCTTGGAACGCCTCCAGAAAGTGTCTGCAGGACTGTCAAGAGCTGCTGGCCAACCGGTTCACCGAGCTGGACATGTTCGATCGACGATCCGCGAATCTTTCATACCGGCTTTACCACGAGGCTCTAGCCTGCCGGATGCGGCCCTTTGCCGACGGCTTGAACGGGTTCCCAAGAATGGTGCGAGATGTGGGCCGACGTTTGGGCAAGGAGGTGCGGCTGGTCCTCGTCGGTGAGGGCACTCAAGTGGATCGTGACATCTTGGAAAAGCTTGAGGCTCCTCTCGCGCATCTGGTCCGCAATGCGATTGACCATGGTCTGGAGTCTACCGCCGACCGCGAGGCTGTTGGCAAGCCAGCGGAGGGGACGGTTCGAATCGAGGCGCGCCACAGCGCCGGGCGGCTGGTGATTACGGTGAGCGACGACGGGAGAGGCATCGAAATCGAGCGGGTGCGTCGGACGGTGGTTAAGCGATCGCTCACCACGGCCGAAACCGCCGCCGTGCTTAGCGAGGCCGAGTTGCTGGAGTTCCTGTTCTTGCCGGGGTTCAGCGTGCGGGAGGAAGTGACGGAAATCTCGGGACGCGGAGTGGGCTTGGATGTTGTTCAGAGCGTGGTCAAGAGTGTCCGAGGCACCATCCGGGTGACTTCTGAACGCGGCAAAGGAACTCGGTTTCAGCTGCAGCTTCCCCTGACCCTCTCCGTGCTCCGGACCCTGCTGGTGGAGATCGCCGGTCAGCCTTATGCCTTCCCTTTGGCTCACGTGCTTCGAACCGTCAAATTGCCCCGCGAAGCTGTCGAATCGCTCGAAGGCATCCAGCATTTTCGCCTCGAGGGCAAACGGGTCGGACTGGTTTCGAGTCATCAGATATTCGGGCATCCTGAGCCTGCCACCCAGTCAGGATCCCTCTGCATTGTGGTTCTGGGGGAGACCAACCAGCGCTACGGACTATCCGTGGATCGGTTTTTGGGTGAGCGGGAGTTGGTGGTGCAGCCGCTCGATGCACGATTGGGCAAAATCAAGGACATCAGCTCGGGCTCCATCATGGAAGATGGCTCCCCCATCCTCATCGTCGATTCCGAGGATTTGATCCGAAGCATTGAGAAGCTCGCCAACAGCCGATCACTGCATCGGCTCGAAGGGCAGGGGGGAGGCGACGCGAAGCGCAGAGGCAAGCGGATCCTGGTGGTCGATGATTCCCTCACCGTTCGAGAACTGCAGCGAAAGATTCTCACTGCGCGCGGCTATGAGGTGGAGGTGGCGGTGGATGGGATGGACGGATGGAACGCCCTCAGAGACCGAGATTTCCAGCTGTTGATCAGCGACATCGACATGCCACGAATGGATGGGATTGAGCTCATCTCGATGGTCAAGCGTGATCGGAAGCTGCGTTCGGTCCCCGCGATGATCGTCTCGTATAAGGATCGCGAGGAAGATCGGCTCCGAGGATTGGAAGCTGGTGCAGATTACTACCTTTCGAAGGGGAGCTTTCATGACGATACCTTAATTAGGGCCGTGGGGGACCTTATCGGACCAGCTGCCTGAGGGTGAGGCAAGCGAGGTGGGTGCTGAGGGCACCCCTCGAACTCGTGCCGGGGTGGGTGAGCCACGCCGTGGAGAGGGAAGACAATGTTAGACTCAAAGAACTATAGCGGACCGAACCAGGCAATGAACACTTCGGCGCCCGGCACATCGGGCGATGCCGCCTGGGTCAATAGCTCGACGGAACAGCTGATGGTGCTGCTCGTGGACGATCAGGCCCTGGTGGGCGAGTCGGTCCGCCGGATGTTCATGGGCGAGGCTGGCATCATTTTTCATTACTGCGCCGAGCCGACGGAAGCCTTGCGCCTAGCCGAGGAGCTGCACCCAGCGGTGATCCTGCAGGATCTGGTTATGCCGGGCATCGATGGCCTTTCCCTGGTGCGAGACTACCGTGGCTCTCCCAAATTACGGGACACGCCCGTGATCGTCCTATCCGTACGGGAGGATTCCGTCACCAAGAAAGACGCCTTCTCGGCGGGGGCTAATGACTATCTGGTGAAGTTGCCCGATCGTCTCGAACTGGTGGCTCGAGTCCGGTACCACGCTCGAGTGCATCAGGCTCAAAGGCAACGAGACGCGGCCTTCGCTGCCCTGCGTGACAGCCAACACCAGCTCGTGGTGGCGAACACGAATCTCAACATGCTGAATCAGCGGCTCGCGGAGGCGACCCGAGCGAAATCGGAGTTCCTGGCGAACATGAGCCATGAAATCAGAACCCCGATGAATGGAATCATTGGCATGAGCACGCTGCTCATGGATACATCCCTTGATTCCGAACAGAGAGACTTCGTCGAGACTGTGCGGAATAGCGCCGAGGCTCTGCTCGCGATCATCAATGACATTTTGGACTTTTCCAAAATTGAAGCGGGTCGCATGCAGCTGGAGGAGCGCGCGTTTGACCTGCGGGCCTGCCTGGAAGAATCCCTTGAACTCGTGGCTCCGAAGGCTGCTGAAAAGGGCCTGACACTGGCCCAGTGGGTTGACCCCGCCGTGCCAGGAAAAGTGTTGGGGGATGTCACGAGGGTGAGGCAGATTCTCCTCAACTTGCTAAGCAACGCGGTTAAGTTCACCTCTTCGGGCGAGGTGATTGTCGAGGTTGAGGCCTCGACAGGCGTCGGGTCAGCCGAAGGGGCGGACCGGCAAGTTCTCCACTTTTCGGTTCGGGACACTGGCATCGGCATTCCAAGCGACCGAATGGACCGACTCTTTCAGCCCTTCAGTCAGGTTGATTGTTCCACGACGCGCGAATACGGGGGTACCGGACTCGGGTTGATGATCAGTTGGAAGCTCACCGAGCTGATGCATGGAAGGATGTGGGTGGAGAGCGAAGTCAACCGGGGTTCGGTATTCCACTTTACCATTTCCTTGAAGGCCGATTCCGCGCCCGAGACGGTCGAGAAGGTGACGGCCGGTCTGGAGGGGCGTCGACTGCTGATCGTGGAGCAGAACGCCACCAACCGCCGCATCCTGGAAATGTATTGTCGCGAGTTCCATGCGGTTCCCACGGTGGTGGGCAGCAGTAGCGAAGCCTTGAACGCCATGATTCAGAAGACCCCATTTGACCTGGTGCTGGTTGACCAGCACCTGGCCGAGTTGCCGGGGGTCAAGTTGGTCGAGTCGTTCCGACGATTGCCTGGGTGGGAGTCCATCCCGGTGGTGCTCCTCAGCCGCTCGCGCCTGCGTGGCGAGGATTCCGAGCATCGCGCCCTGGGCATCAAGGCGTCCGTCTTCAAGCCGCTGCGCCGTCGACAGCTGTTGGAGGGGCTGTGCCGAGCCTTCGGACTAGATGCCGAGACTAAGTGCCCACCCAAATCCGCTGAGATCAACCGCGGAGTCGCAGAGGCCTCGCCGCTGCGGATCCTCCTGGTTGATGATAGCATCGTGAACCAGCGGGTAACCTCGACGATGTTACGTCGAATGGGATATGCGCCCGCGGTGGCCGGCAACGGTCAAGAGGCCCTCGACGAGTTGGCACGGTCGAGCTACGACCTAGTGCTGATGGATGTTCAGATGCCTGTGATGGATGGCTATGAGGCTGCGGCTGAGATCCGTAAGCGCTGGCCGGAGCGCGAGCGCCCGATTATCGTAGCCCTCACGGCCAACGCCGTTCAGGGCGATCGGGACCTCTGTCTGCACGCCGGCATGGATGACTATTTGAGCAAGCCCCTGCGGCCGCGGGAGCTGGAGGCCACTCTCATGCGCTGGGCCGCCGGACGTTCTTCGCCGCGAAGCAGCCGCAGCTCGACGATGGCACCCTAGCAAGGACGGTGCCTGGGCCATGGGCGGCGCCCGCGAGCTTGTTCTGAAAGATTTCATCGGGTTACTGCGTAGTATTGGAAGATGTGGATGATCGCTCTTGAGTGAACGCCACCGGGATTGCTTCCGGCGTCGTCGCTCTCCCGCCTGCCACGAGGCGGTGTGAGGTCCTCCGTATTCCAAACCAACAACCCCATGTCCTCACGTTATTCTGTCCTCCGGCCGCGCGCGGCAACCCTCGCGGCCTTGACCTTTCTGGGCGGCTCCCTGCATGGCATTGAACCCGCCTTCATTTCAGTTAAACCCTTTGTGGATGAGTTTGGGTCCGGCGGTCTGGTGGACCTGACCGTATCAGCTCCCGTCCATTCCCAAGTCACCTTGCAGTTCAAGAGCGAGGTCGGGGGGGACGACTGGAAGGACTATTCGGCGCCTACGCTCGTGTCGAGCGAGAAGCCGATCACCTTCAGCGTTCCGACCTCCTTTTCTGATGGAACCACGCCGGTCCCGCATCGGTTTTTCCGCTTCCGGGTCGAAACGTTCGGCATCGACGTGGAGGACGACGGGGCTGGCGTTCGGATTGCGAGCGGATCCGAGGTCCCGGCCAATCTCCTCTTTCAGACCATTTCCGCCAAAACCGGGCAAGCGATCTTTGGTACCAACGAAAGCAGTCATGTCAATCTGCTGGCGCCTTTCAAAGCCAATGGGGCTACGCTCGAGGATGCGTTCAGCAACGCAGGTCTGCATTTGTGGACTCTTGGGCCGGCTCGGGATGATCTGGCATTCGCCAAACGACTGGCGCTACCCATCGCGCGACAGGTGAAAGGCCTGCCTGATCCGGTTGGGGATGTCGGTGAAGGGAAGATTGACGAGGGATTCAAGGGGTTGCCCGGACTGGAGGAACCCATTCTTTCGCGCCGCGACTTGCCGCCCAGCCCCAACAATGACAAGGGGCTCAAAATCGAAATCGAGGAGTCCAGGGAGGTGCTTCAGCAAGCGAATCCCCGTCTCATTGAAGCCGGCCGACACCTCCGCTTCAGTTTCCAGCTGGCGCTCGACGGGGGGCTGAAGGGAACAGCAGCCTATAGTTTGCGAGGGTCGCCTTTGCCATCCAAGGAAATCCTGACCGAGGACAGCCTGCCGAAGAACCCGCCCTTGGGGGCGCTCGTGTATGTCGTTCGCTCTCCGAAACAGGCGGCCAACCAGGAGGGTGGCATCTATTTTATCGGAGCTGAGTCAGACCCTTTCCAAGCGCGCGTCTATCAGCCGCCGTTTCGGGGCTCCCATAGCCACGTGGATCTGGCTGAAGAGTCGGTTCGACTGTCGATTCCCATTCTGGATCGCGATCAGGATCTGGAAGGTTTGCAGGTGGAAATCTATCGCTACGTGCGTCCGGCGGCGATCGGAGTGCTCACGCCGGAAGTCTTCACCAAGCTGCAGCGAAACTTCAAGCTCCTGGGGTCGGTATCGGGGAGCGAGCTCAACAAGCTGGTGGCCAGCTCGACCCGGGGTGTTCCCGCGCTTCAGGACGTCGAATTGGCTGGCGTCACCCGCGCTGCCACACTGACCCAATTGCATAACAGTGGATCCAGGGCCAAGAAGTTCAACATGGTCATCATTGGGGAGGGTTTTGCGGACACCGCTGCCGACCAGGCAGCGTTCGACAATTACATTCGGGATGTGGTGATGAAGGATCTTTTGGAGCGTGATGTGCATCCGGAGATTCTGAATGCGATCAACATTTTCCGGATCAATACCTATTCCAAACAATCGGGGGTGACTCAGGTGAATGCGAATGGGCAGGTGACCACCTCCAAGGACACCGCTTTGGGCTACCGATTCAGCGGTGATTGGAACCGATGCTGGATGGAGCCCGGTCCTGGCACCGTCGCGGCCATCGACTCTATTGTGAACACGCTGATTCCGGAGGCGGATGTCAAAGCCATCGTCCTGAACACCCCGTCCTTCGGTGGTTGCTCACGCGGGCACCACTTTGCGGTGACCAGGGGGGTGGACTGGAGCGTGTTCGCTCACGAGTTCGGGCACTTCTTCGGGAAGCTTGGGGATGAATACCAATGCAACCAGGGCGCGGCTGGCTGCGGCTCTTACAGCGGGGCTGAACCCGAAGCTAAGAACTTGACCAAGGTCACTTCGCGCAGCCTGATTGAATGGAACGATTGGATTCCGGCTTCACGGCCCGTGCCGACCGGGTTGGCGAACGTGGCCGATCAGACCCAGGATGTCGGATTGTTCCCCGGTGCCACCATGGGCAGTGGGCAATGGTGGAATGGGATCTATCGTCCCTCCTGGCGAGGGCGGATGAACAACAACAGCCCCACTCACAACCCGGTGGGATATACCGCCATGCGAGATAACGCGCGGGCTCGGCAGGATGGAGACTTCCGCAAGAGTGTCTCGGGCGACTTTAACGGGGACGGACGTACCGATCTGGTGATTCTCGATGACCGGCAACTGTCTCTCTACCTCGCCCAGGATCGGGATACGGGTGCGAACGACCCCGTCACCGGGGCGCCGCTCCGGGCGGTCACCGGAGTGCTGGAGCCGGCCTGGTACCATACCGACATTCTGTTCAACGTCCTTCGAAACAAGTCGTGGGAGTTCCGCGGCTCCGACGTGATCATTCCCGCGGATTTCGATCACGACGGACTGACCGACCTGTATGTCATCAACCTCGTGGCTTGGAATCAGGGCTATGTGGTCATGTTGAAGTCCACCGGAAAAGGGTTCGTGCCGGTTCGACGGTTCGATGGTGTGTTGCCCGGCTGGGGAGAACTACGCGCGGGCGACCAGTTCTACGCCGGCGACTTCAATGGGGACGGGCGTTCGGATCTCATGGTCTTCAACGGGCAGGATTGGTCGATGCCGTATTTCCTGATGCTCCGGTCGACGGGAGACAACCTGGCCTATGTGCATCGTTACGACCGCTTCCTTCCCGGCTGGGAAATGGGAAGGCACGAGAAGTTTCAGGTGGGGGATTTCGACGGTGATCGTCGGCAGGACTTGATCAGCCAGAACACGCAGGATTGGAATCAAGTTCATCTGATGGTCTTCCGGTCGGTCTCGACAGCGCTGGCGCTGACCGATCGGTACTATGGCGAAATCCGTATCGACAATCGCCTCTATTGGACCATGCGTCGTCAGGACGAACTGTTCCTGCCGAATTTTAACGGCGACAAGACTTCCGACCTCGTCGTATTCAATGGTCGGGATTGGTCTCCTGAGTATCTGGGGCTTTTCGCCATGGTGGAGGGCAAGCTTCGCTTCCGTCAGCGCTATGACGGGTCGGTGCCCGGGTGGGACATGCGCCGTCGCGATCGTTTCTACGTCTCGGATGTCAACGGAGACGGTCTGCAGGACCTGGTGGTTTACAATGGCGAGAACTGGTCAACCCAGTACTTGGGTGTGTTGCGTTCGGCGGGAGACGGGACCCTGACGGGCACGTGGCAGGCAGACTGGATCGGATCCTGGAACCTGGGGGCCGGCGATGACTTCCACGTGGCGGATTTTCGGGGAGCAGCCGGGTGGGACGACCTGTTCGTCTTCAACAAAAACTGGTTTGGGATGCTGCGAAGCTACTCGAACCGCTTTCAACTCGAAGCCATCTATCCGAAGTGGATTCACAACCATCGCTATCATGCATACGGGTGGTGGTAGCGCACGCCCTGGTCGAGCCTGAGGGACGAGCAGTGAAACGGTGGTGAGAGACCGAGGGGGTGGCCGAGAGGCCACCCCCTCAACATTGTTCCCCGGAGCCTGGCGGCTGCTTGTTTTCGCTGGCGGTTCAGAAGCTGGCATCGCTAGGGTTGTCGCGTGGCTCTATGCGACCCCAGATTGGCCCGATGGATACCTTCAGGACCCCCACCGCTGCTGGCGGGGGAAGCCCATGTTTGGTTGGTGCCTCTCGAAGTGGACGCATCCGATTTCCTGGCGATGGATGAGGTTCTTTGTGTCGAGGAGCGAGATCGGGCCGCGCGATTCAAGATTGCAGGCGGGCGGGAGCGCTACACCATGGGTCGCGGATTTCTGCGCGTGCTGTTGGGCCACTATGTGAAGGTGGAGCCGGCGGCCTTGACCTTCCGCTACAACAGTTATGGCAAGCCTTCGCTCTCGGACGCCGGGGGGAATCCTGGATCGGTCGCCCCCATTGGATTCAACTTGTCTCATTCGGGCGGCTATGCGGTGCTCGGGTTCACGCGCGAAGGAGAGCTGGGGGTGGATATCGAAAAGTATCGCGAAGAGGTCCTTCGCGAAAAGCTCGCTGACCGTTTCTTCGCCCCCCAAGAAGCCCAGGAGTTGGCGAGCCTTCCTCCCGAGGACCAACTACCTGGCTTTTTCGCGTGTTGGACCCGCAAGGAAGCCTACATCAAGGCGCGCGGGGATGGCCTTTCGCGCTCGTTGAGCAGCTTTGCGGTGTCCCTTCGTGCCCAGGAACCGGCAGTACTGCGGTGGTGTCACGACGATCCGGGGGTGTCGTCTCGCTGGAGGGTATGGAACCTCTCGGTGCCCACCGGCTATGCAGGGTGCCTGGTAGGGCCGGCCGGGGCCGCACGGTGTCGGGAGTTCGACCTGACCGGGGTCATCAAACCACAACTTGTCAGCGGGGCAGGTTCTGCAACACACTGACCGGAATGACGTCGAACGGGCTGACCAACCGCCGTTGCTGGGTTGAAGTAGACTTGGATGCTCTCCGTGCGAACCTTGCTTGGATCAAGCACCGGGTCGGGCCTGGGGTCCGTGTGATGACGGTGGTGAAGGCTGACGCCTATGGGCACGGACTGAAGTCGATCGCGGCCCTGCTCATGCAAAGTGGAACGGACGTTTTTGGAGTCGCCAGCTTGAGCGAGGCGGACTCGATTCGGAGCGTGGGCAAAGGCTGGCCGGTCTTGCTGTTGGGAGCAGCGCTGCCCGACGAGATTGAGTATGCCATTCGAGATGGGGTCATGCTCACCCTTTCCAGTGCGGAGCAGCTGCATCAGGTCGCCAAGGTAGCTCAGAAGCTCGGAGTGGTGGCCTCGATTCATTTGAAGGTGGATACCGGAATGGGCCGTTTGGGCGTGGCGCCAGAATTCGCCCCAGCGTTGGCGGCGGAGGCGCGTTCGACGCCTGGCATTAAGCTGGCCGGTCTTTACACGCACTATGCGAGCGTGGAGGAGGAGGCGGCGTTCACCCAAAACCAGCGACAGAGCTTTCGCAAGGTTCGGGAGGCGGTGCGTGCCGCCGGCGGCGACCCGGAATGGGTTCATAGCGCGAACAGCGCTGGGATCCTGCTCGAGCTGCCGGACGGGTGCAACGCCGTGCGCCCTGGATTGCTCGTGTATGGTGTGATCCCGCCCGGAAGTCGGTTGGGAAGTCGAATCAAGATCGATCGCTTCCAACCCGCGCTTTCCTGGAAGGCGCGGGTGAGCTATGTGAAGGAAGTGAAGGCGGGAAGCCGACTCAGCTACGGTGGGACCTATGTCGTTAAGCGGTCCAGCCGGATTGCGACGGTCACAGTGGGCTACGGCGATGGCTATCTTCGGTCGGGCAGCGGCCGTGCTGAGGTGTTGATCCAGGGGCGGCGCTGTCCGGTGGTCGGGCGGATCACCATGGATCAGATACTGGTCGACGTGACTCGGCTGGAATCGGTGAATCCGGGGGAGGAAGCCGTACTCATCGGGCAACAGGGACCGGGCTGCATCGGGGCCTCGGATGTCGCGGGGTGGATGGGTACGGTCCCGTGGGAGGTGCTGACCAGCATCACCTATCGCGTCCCCCGCGTGTATCGCGGCGGCCAGGCCAGCTAGTCGAGCGTGTCCTCGAGGCGAGGCGAGCGAGCGGCCTGGTCAAAGATTTTCCTGGTTTGCTAGCGAACGGGTCGCTATTGGTTGGAGTCAAGCTCATGAACCTGGTCTGCCGAGTTTTCTTTGGAGCACTGTTAGCCCTTCTCGCGAATGGCTGTGGGAGCAGTGTGCGAACGGACAAGTCGGTGCCACTACAAGCTGCTGCCGCGGCGGGAACCAACCAGAGTCATTCGGTTTCGCTCGGGTCCGACCTGACGGGAGAGATTACCTCCGTGAATCTCAAGGGGCAATTTGTGGTGATGCGTTTCGCCGTGGGTGTGATGCCTGCGCCCGGCACCTCCCTGGCGGTGTATCGGGACAACATCAAGGTAGGACAGGTCAAGGTCACGGGGCCCCACCGTGATACCTACACTGTCGCTGATGTGCTTCGGGGCGAGTGTCAGGCGGGAGATCGGGTGCGGGAGTTTTGAGCTCGGGTCGGAGCGATTCGGCTCAGTCTAATGAAGTGTATTCACCAAGCTGCTTCAGGTTGTAAAAAGGGGTGGATCGAATCTTTTTTAACACGTGAGCGATTTCTGATTGACCGCAAGTGCCGGTCTATGACGTCATCATGACTCACTTTCCTTGGATTTTTTTGGACACGACTCATGGCCAAAGTATCGAGTAAAAACGGACGTTCATCGCGTTACTCCGCCAGCACAAAGTACGATGCGCACCACACGGTCTTGTCAAAGACCTACGGTGCCCTGGCGGATTTGCGGCGCGAACTCGCGGAGCCCAAGACCCGGGTCTCCGAACGCGAGGAGCTCTTGAAGCTCTTTGCAGAGTGCGCGGACTCACAGCGTGCCTGGCTTTTATTGGAGGATTATTTCGAGCGTCTCTCGCTCTCTCGAAAAGACTTTGGCGGTCAGGATTGGTGGCCGCGGATCATGGCGGCGCAGGGTAAGGATCGCGTTGAGGAGGTGGCGATGCTCTTTCTTCGAGCGCAGCGTTCGCTGCCCACGGAGCTGCAGCCATTCGCCAATGCTGCTCGGTTCGCTGAGATCGAGGAGGCGGAGGCGGAGCACCGGAATTTGCTGCTGCTGGAGAATTGGATGTTCCCCCCGGCACCGACTCACTTGGATTCACCGCGGGCCAGTGTGCGGGTGGTGTGCGAACTCAAGCCGTTGGCGGATCGGCCGCATCTGCATGCGCTCGAGCTGCGGATCATTCTTTCGCGTCCCCGCACGGGTGAAAAGGCCCGATCTATCGCGGATCTGGTGGACCTGCTGACTCGGGCTGCGCATGAGCAGGAGCTGTTTCCACCGGCCGACTGGGAACTGATCCAATGGGCGACGTCGTTCTATCGAGACCATCCGCCCAAGAGCGAATCCCTTACTTTGTCCGGGGTTGATCTGCTCAGATGGTTGTGCCGCTGGGGCTCATCGGGTCGGCTAGAGTTAGCTAAGAAACCTCTGCTGTTTGAGGGGCAGGTGATCCAGTTGGTTCCCGAATTGATTCAAAACGCCCAGGGACTGGATTTTGTTCATCGGATCACCTTGCCGAGCGGGCAGCCTCGATCTTTGACCGAGGCACGATTCTTTGATGGCGAGCCGGCCTTGGCATTGGTTGACCAAACCGTTTATGTCGTGCGGAACGCTCCGCCGGCCGAGTTGGTGCAGTTCTGGGCGGAGCGGCCCTCCGTCCCGGTGGGCAAGCTGAGCATTCGGTTGCGAACCCATCTGCGTCGAAGCCAGGCAGGATCCGGGGCTGACTGGGACTCGCTGTGCGTGTCCCACACCGCCATCCCTCAGTTTGTGTTCGAGCTCGCGGAGGACACCGTACGGCTTCGACTGCTGGCGCGCAGCGAGCGCAACAAGAGCGTTTGGCACTGGACGGGACAAGACTGGCAGGTCGATCCTCCGTATGTGGCCTCGCTCGACAAGGCTGAAGTGCTGGAGGACGCTCGCCTGGAGGCGGCGGTTGCCTGGTTGCGTCGGTTGGACTGGTTTACACCCGAACCCGGCGTATGGGTCGGGGATGCGAACGAGAATTTCTTGGGCGTGCTGGCCGCGATTTGGCCGAACCGACCAAAGGAAGCGGACTATTTGGGTAACCAAGCCTTCCAACGGCTGTTCCTCTCGCCCCGCCAGCTGCGTCCGACACTCATTGTCAAGGGAAGTGGTATCGACTGGTTTACGGTTTCGGCGGAGTGGGAGCAGGAGGGCATGAAGCTCACCCCAGCGGATCTGCATCGCCTGCAGTCGGCCACGGGCCGCTTCGTGAAGCTTCCGGATGCCGGTTGGGTCGAACTCGACATTCGGGCGGTATCTCAAGCGCATGAGGCCATGGCGGACCTCGGTTTGGAGAATCTGAGCGCAAGCCCGCAGAAGGTGCCCATGGAGCAGGCAGCTCATCTTGACGAAGAAGCTTTGAAGCGCTTCGGCGACAGCAGCGAAGCCAAGCTCCTCCGCAAGCGTCTTTCCGACTTTGAGGGGATTCCTGAGGTGAAGCTGCCCAAGGGCGTGGATGCCGAGTTGCGTCCGTATCAGAAGGAAGGTTTCTCGTTCCTGTGCCATCTGACGCAGATGCATCTCGGAGGCATTCTGGCGGACGACATGGGGCTCGGAAAAACGCTCCAGACGCTCACGTGGCTGACCTGGTTGCACGAGCGAAATTCGAAGAACCCAAAACCGGCGCTGGTCATTTGTCCGGCCTCGGTGCTGCACAACTGGCGGCGTGAGTCCAATCGGTTCGCGCCCCATCTGCGCGTGTTGGTGCTGGAGAGTGGCTCGGCTCGGCACAACCTGCGCAAACAGATTCCCCAGCACGATCTCATCGTGACCAACTACGCGCTGCTGCGTCGAGATCTCGAGGCTCTGCAGAAGTTTTCCTTCGGTGCCCTGATTCTGGATGAAGCTCAGTTCATCAAGAACCCGACCGCTCAAGTCACTCAGTCGGTCAAGCAATTGAAGGCGGACCAGAGGCTGGCGTTGACCGGGACGCCGCTGGAAAATCGGCTCCTCGATCTCTGGAGTATCACCGATTTCGTGCAGCCGACCTACCTGGGATCCCAGGAACACTTTTCCCAGACCTACGATGTTCGTGGAGAGGGCGAGGAAGGGGAAGCCGCCCAGCGCATCGCGCGTCGCCGGCTGTCCTCGAAACTCCGTCCGCTTATGTTGCGGCGGCTTAAGCGTCAGGTCGCGAAAGATTTGCCGGAACGAATCGAGGTTCGTCGCGACTGCGAATTGGGCGATGAACAGCGCAAGTTGTATCTGGCGGAGTTGCGTCGCAGCCGCGACCAGATCATGCAGGCGGTGGCCGAGAAAGGCCTCATGAAGAGCAAGATCCATGTCCTGGCGGCTCTTACCCGTTTGCGGCAGATCTGCTGTCATCCCCGCTTGGTGGGAAGCGACACTGCTTCGGGCAAGACCGAAACGCTGATGGAATTGCTCGAGCCGCTGCTGGAGGAGGGACAAAAGGTTCTCGTCTTCAGTCAATTCGTCCAGATGCTGAAGCTGATGGAGACCGAGTGTGCCAATCTGAAGATCCCGACGCATATCCTCACGGGGGAATCGAAGGAGCGCCAGGAGATTGTCCAAGCTTTCCAGAACGATCCGCGACCGGGTGTGTTTTTGTTGAGTTTGCGCGCAGCGGGCACGGGTTTGAATCTCACCACCGCCAGTTACGTGATCCTCTACGATCCGTGGTGGAATCCGGCCGTGGAGGCTCAGGCCATCGATCGGTCGCATCGAATCGGTCAGACTCGAACCGTGCACGCTTACCGCCTGATCGCGCCCGGAACGGTCGAGGAAAAGATCTGGGAACTGCAGCAGCGCAAGGCCCAGACGATCTCGGATGTCTTGGGGGAGGAAGGCTTCGCTCGGAGTTTGTCTAAGGACGATCTCGAGTACCTGTTCTCGGAGGACTGACCAGGCCTCGGAGTTGATTACCTCCTGGTGAGAATAACGGATCCCGACTCCGTCGGGGGGCAAAAGCTGTAGAGGGCTACAGCACTCCATAACGTCAAGCGCCTCGCGAAGCGTCTTGGAGTGCGGTAGCCCTCTGCCGCTTTTCAGGACCCGACGCAGTCGGGAGCCTTTGTTCTCCCCCGGATTTAGCCACACCCTCCCATGCCCCTCTTAACTGTCTCTTGAATTCTGTGCGAAGGCTGTCTATGGTCCGATCCATTCCATCGCAACGTGCTGTCCAGTCAGTACTTTTCGGTGAATATCGCGCTGTCGACGTGTCGTCGAATGCGTATCGTTAAACGAATCTGATACTATGAATGACTCCCGATCCTCTCAAATCGTGGTGCCGGTCACGCGCCGCGGCTTTCTTAAGTCCACTTCAACGGTTGTCGCAGGCAGCGCTTTGATGAGTGCGCTGACGCCGGATCGCTTTGCCCTGGGAGCGTCGCCGGGAGACACCCTGAAGCTAGCGCTCGTGGGCTGTGGCGGTCGTGGTTCGGGGGCTGCCAACCAGGCGTTGAGCACCCAGGGTGGCACCAAACTAGTCGCTGTCGCGGATGTCTTCAAAGATCGCATGGAGTCGAGCCTGCGTAGCCTCAAGGAGTCGCATAAGGAGAAGGTTGAGGTTCCCGAGGAGAACAAATTCATCGGCTTTGAAGCCTACAAGCAGGCCATCAGCTTGGCTGACGTCGTCATCTTGGCCACTCCTCCGGGATTCCGGCCCATGATGTTTGAGGAGGCCATTCGGCAGGGTAAGCATGTGTTCATGGAAAAGCCGGTCGCGGTCGACGGGCCGGGCGTTCGTCGTGTTCTGGCCGCCGCCGAAGAAGCCAAGAAAAAGAATCTGAAAGTCGGAGTGGGGCTGCAACGCCATCACCAAGCTGGTTACATCGAAACGATCAAGCGCCTCCACGGCGGTGAGATTGGTGACATCGTCGCCATGCGCGCCTACTGGAATGGCAGCACGCCTTGGGTCAAGCCCCGCAAGGATCTCGAGGCGAAGTTCGGTCGCCCGTTGACCGAAATGGAGTACCAGATGCAAAATTGGTACTACTTTGTTTGGACCTGTGGTGACCATATTTGCGAACAGCACATTCACAACCTGGACGTCATCAACTGGGTCAAGAATAGCTATCCTGTCCGTTGCAATGGCATGGGCGGTTGCGAAGTGCGAAAAGGCAAGGACTACGGCGAAATCTTCGACCATCACGCCGTGGAGTATGAGTATGCCGATGGCTCCCGTCTCTCCAGCCAATGCCGTCACATCCTCAATTGCTGGAATAGCGTTAGCGAGCACGCGGTCGGCACTAAAGGCAGCTGCGACGTCAGCAGCCATATCATCCGTGGCACCAATGCCTGGCGATTCAAGGACGAGAAAAAGAAGGATCCCTATCAGCAGGAACACGATGATCTGTTCGATGCGATCCGCAATGACCGTCCCTACAACGAGGCCGAGAACGGCGCGAAGAGCTCTCTGACTGCCGTGATGGGCCGGATGGCCACCTACTCCGGGAAAGTGATTGATTGGGAGGCAGCCCTGAACTCCACCATCGACACTATGCCGAAGAACCTCGATTGGGACGCCGATCCTGGTATTCGTCCGGGGCCGGATGGGATGTATCCGCGCGCGATTCCCGGCAAAACGGTGGCCGTTTGATCCTCTCCACCATTGAAATTCGACAAGAACCCCTCCTCGCGATGCGAGCGAGGGGTTCCTTACTTTTATGAGATACCTTCTTTGCCATCGCCTGTGGCTGCTCGTTCTCTGCTGCAGGGTCGTCTCGCTTCCTGCCGCCGCCGCCGAAGCGAAGCGGTATGAGTTCTCGGAGGCTCATATGGGAACGGTGTGGACTATCACCTGTTACGCCGACGCAGCCTCGGCACCGACGGGAGCGGTGCGCCAGGCGTTCGAGCGGATCGATGCACTGGAACGTGCCATGACCGACTACGATCCGGAGAGTGAGCTGCTACGGTTTTGTGCGGCGGAGCCCGGTCAATGGCATAGCCTAAGTTCCGACCTCTTTCGTATTTTGGAAGTATCGGGTCGGATCGTGCATCAGACTCAGGGGGTCTTCGATCCAACGGTGGGCCCGCTGGTTCAGGTTTGGCGTCGTGCTCGACGCCAGCGGGAGTTTCCAGAGTTGCAGCGGAGGCAAGCAGCGACGGCGGTGTTTGGTTGGACGAATGTGGCATTGCGGCGGCGTGATTCCTCGGGTCGATTGAGGATTCCGGGGATGCGCCTCGACCTCGGGGGAATCGCCAAGGGCTTTGCAGCGGATGCTGCCTTGCAAGTCCTGCGAGATCGAGGCATCCGATCAGCCTTGGTGGCAGCGAGTGGAGATTTGGCCATTGGCGATGCGCCGCCGGGTCAGCGAGGGTGGCGGGTGCGGGTCGGCGACCCGTCCGGACGGACCAATACCTTGGGACAAGTATTGTTGCTGAGGAACGCCGGGGTTTCCACCTCAGGCGACACCGAACAGTTTGTGGAGATTCAAGGTGTGCGTTATTCACATATTGTGGATCCGCGCACCGGACTGGGCTTAACTAACCGAATGCAGGCAACCGTGATCGCTGAGAATGCGACTCGCAGCGATGCCTTGGCGACCGCGGTCTGTATATTAGGGGCCAAGGAAGGTCAGCGGATGATCGACCGCGATCGGAAGCTCAGTTCGCTGGTGTTGATTAAGACCGAGCAGGGGTATCACAGACTGCCGTCGCGCCGGTTCCCACAGCAGTTGTAGCGGGCTACACGACTATGGAACTATAAACCTCGTCGTACCGCTTCGCGAGGGGTTAGCTGCTATGGAGTGCGGCAGCCCTCTGCCGCTTTGGCACCCACAGCGGAGCTGGGATCCCCCTCCGGGGGGGGGACGAAAAGCTGTAGAGGGCTACAGCACTCCAAACGCTTCGCGCGGTGTTTGACGCTATGGAGTGCGGAGACACGTCTGCCGTTTTTAGGATTGAATCCATCCTCCTTAAACGCCGTCCTTTGGTATCGAGCGGTTGGCCCCTAGCATCCTTCGGAGTTTTCCCGCGGCTTTCCAGCGCGCATCACGCGCAAGGTGTGACCGCGGCCGTTCTCGAAAGGCTCGACGCGCGCAGTGATTTCCAGCACCGGATAGCGCACGGTCGTTAATCCATAGCTCCGATAGGTGGCGGCGAAGAGTTCGGTCTCTACCATTCCAGTGCCATCGCAAAGCGTCAAAAATTTCATCGGCTCGCCGGTGGCTTGATGATGCAGCCGTTGCTCGATGATCAGTCCGCAGGTGACAATTTCCTGTCCGGTATACTCTCCCAGCCGGTTCACAGGGCAATAAGTGTTCCAGGCAATCTGCGGATACAGCTCCAAAGGATGGCCGCTAGCCGTAAATCCAAGCAGTTCTGTTTCCCATTGCAGCCGCTGCAATCGGGTGGGCTCAGTCAACGGAACCTCCGGCAGCGATTCCAATCCGGGGGGAGGCAGCAGCCAGCCTTGGTCTGGATCCTGAAGGCTGCCAAAAGTGTGGTGCACTTGCTGCAGTTCCCAGAAGAGCGTGGTGCGAGGCTTTGAAAAACCATCGAATGCTCCCACCTTGAGCAGGGCTTCGATCTCTTCCTGATTGGGACGCACCCGCAGATAGAAGTCGCGGACGTTTTCAAAGGGGCAGCGCTGGTGTTCGTGGAACAGGCGTTCCAGCGTGATTTCGCGCAAGTGTTTGACGTAGGAGACGGGAATACGAATGGCTGGGCTTTTGGAAAAAGCCGGTGAAGGCACTCGGAAATCGGGTCCGGGCTCGTTGATCCAGGGAGGCAGGACTGCGATGCCGAGGCGGTGACATTCCAGAATATAGACCAGCGGACTGTAGAATCCCTTTCCCTGAGTCAGCACCGCGGCCATGAACTCGGCGGGGAAGTTCAGCTTGAGCCAGGCCGATTGATAGGCTTCCACGCCGTAGGCGGTGCTGTGGGCTTTGCAGAAGGCGTAGCCGTTGAAACCCGTGACCAACTCCCACACCTCACGAATCAACTCGGGAGAATGACCACGCGCGAGTGCGCTGGTGGCGAATTCCTGGCCGATGATTTCTACATTCTTGAGCTGCTGCTTCACCAGGGCGCGACGCAACACATCGGCCCGACCGCCGCTTAATCCAGCGAAGGCCTCGCAGATCTGCAGGATATGCTCCTCGTAGACCACCAGGCCAAAGGTGCTGCGCAGGCAGGGTTCCAAGGAAGGATGCGGATAGGTCGGAGCTTCCAGGCCTTGATAACGGCGCGTGAAGCGCACTTTCTTGTGCTCGTTGGCCGCCCCGGGACGAATGACGCTGACAATTGCGATTAAACCATCGATGTCCTGCACTTGGCACATGCGGCACAGGGTGGTCATGGCAGGCGACTCAATATGATGCACCGCCCGAGCGCCCCCTGAAGCAATCATCTCCCAAATCAAAGGATCGGACCAGGAGGGCGATGCTGCGATCGGAACGGTGGAATCAGCAATCGCTGGGGGGGGCGAAGGAGATGCTATGGAACGGAGAGTGCAGGATTCCAGATCGATCTGGATCCCTTGACGGTTCAGCATGCCTTCGACATCGCGCATGACGGCTAATCCGCCCTGGGCGAGAATGTCCATTTTGACCAATCCGATGGCCTCCACTCCGTCCATGTCATAGTGGGTGGTGACATAGCCCTTTCCAGAAACGAAGGTGGGTGTCAGTTCATGAATGGGCTGACGCGAAAGCACCACCCCGCAGGGATGCATCTTGGGATAGCGTGGGACGCCATCCAAAAACTCGCCCATGACTAAGGCGCTGCGATAGGGTTCCTCATCCAGTGGTAAATCTTGGCATTCGGGCATCGCTTTGAGCCGCTCGATCAACGATCCTTCGGAAGAAGAAGCGTGTCCCCAGCCGCCGCCAAAGCTCCAGGGAAAGTGCTCGGTGAAACGGCGCACTTGATGCTCGGAAACTCCCAGCACTTTGGCGACTTCGCCCACAGCACTGCGGGCTTGAAAGGTCGAGAAACCGCCCACGACGGCGCAATGAGCGGGTCCATACTTGGCAAAGAGCAGATCCACGACATCGTCCTTACGGTCGTGAGGGAAATCGACATCGATGTCGGGCAGCTTCTGCAGCGCCATTCGTTCCCGATTGAGAAAGCGACGGAAATAGAGATCGAAGCGAATGGGACAGACCCCGCTGATCTCCAGGCAATAGCAGACCAAGGAATCGGCCGCTGAACCGCGGGTGATCCAGGAGATTCCCTGATGTCGGCACTCTTGAAGCAGATCCCAGACGACCAAAAAGTATTCCTCGTAACCGACTTCATGGATGATCTGCAGCTCGGTTTCCAGCTGCGGACAGACAGTTTGCCAGCGGTTTCCGGGATAGCGCCGTCGGGCACCATCAAAGACCAGTCGACGTAAAAACTCACGAGCAGACTCTCCGTTGGGCGGAAGATATGCCGGGAATTGGGGAGGCCCCAGGGGGAAGGTGAATCCAGAACAGCGCTCAGCGATTTCGTGAGTGTGGGAGAGGGCGGATGGCAATTCACGGAATCGTTCCTGGATTTCGCGAGCGGGGCGGTGATGGAACGAGGCGGGCATCACCTTCAAAGGATGGGGCTGACGCAACAAGGTAAGAGTGCGGATCGATTGAAGGATGTCGTATTTCCAGCGGTCGTCGGGAGACTCATAGTGCACGGCGGACATGGCGACCGATGGAAAGGATCCAGCGGCCGCGTGTCGCTGCCATTCTTTATCCGAACGCACTCCCAGGTAAAAGCGCTTCGGGAAATGGCGGGCTAGGTCGGGATGAGGCGAAACTCCAATCAGCCCAGCGCATCGTTCGGTTTCCAGCGCTGAGGCTGCGAGAGTTCCTGGCCGCTCGGCGGAGGATACGGTTTGGGAAAGCAAACGGCACAGATTGGCGTAGCCGATGGCATTTTCGACGTAGAGGCAAAGCGCCTGACCGTCGATACGCACCTCCGCGCCAAACAGGGGACGGATGCCTGCCGACTTGGCCGCCTGCGCCAGCTCGACGGCTCCATGGAGGTTTCCCAGATCGCAGAGGGCGATGGAGCCATGCTGATGTTTCTCAGCGAGCTCGACGATGGCTTCCGGAGACAGCGTGGAGTTGAGAAACGAGTAATGGCTGCGCACGCGCAACGGGATGGGAGCAATGGCGGGAGTGGCGCGTGGAATGGTATAGCGGACCGACGAAGGAAGCCGGAGTGCAGGGAGGGGATGTGTGGACGGCGAAGTGCGGGGCACAGCCATAGGTGCGGAGATCGCTCGAGAAACAGTCGGAAGGGCGACCGCAGAGGTGGCTGGTGCAAGAGCGGGGGGAGCTTCCCGCAAAATGAAATCGTGTCCCCGCAGGATCACTCGGTGCCCTCGGGCTTGGCGCAATTCATCGACGGCCTTCGAGAGACGTCGCTGGGCATCGGATTGCTGTGAGGCGCGATCCAGCGCCAGCTCCAGGCGGAAAATGCCTTCGTAAACTTGACTCAACTTCAGCGAGACCAGCCGCAAGCTGACCCGTCGTCGCCAGGCATTGCGCAGCAGAATGGGGAGTCGGCTGTAAATATCCGTCTCGAGATCGGTGGGTTCAGCCAGGCTTTCGCTGCACTGATCCTCATCCATGTCGTTGTAGCGCACTTTGACGGTGAGGGTGCGGACGCTTTTGCCATCGCTTCGCACCTTGGCCATGAGGTGATCGGCCATGCGTCGCAGCGTAGCTTCGAGAAATGCCTCATCCGTCTGGTCCTGGTTGAAGGTCTCCTGCTGACCATAGGATTTGGCGGAAGGGCGGGCCGGGATGATGGGACGATCATCCTTTCCCTGGGCGAACTGACGCAGAGTAGGGGCTCCAGATCCGACCAGCATTTCCAGCAGATCAGTCGGCGTCGCGGCAATCTGACCGATGCGGGACAGTCCGGCAGCGTTCAATCGACTGGAAGTGACGGGGCCCACCCCGGGAAGCCAGCGGTTGGGCAAGGGATGAAGGAAGTTGGTTTCCGTGCCGGAGGGAATCTGAAAAAAGGCCGCGGGCTTGTTGAGCTTGGAGGCGATTTGACTGACGAGCTTGTTGGAGCCAATGCCTTCACTCACACTAATCTTGAGCGATTGATGGATCGCCTGACGCAACGTGCGCGCGATGCTCACCGGATCTTTATGCGTGGGAGTGAGATCGAGATAGCCTTCATCAATGGACGTGACCTCCACATCCGGCGTGAAGTCGTAGGCATAGCTGAACATCCACTGGGAAAAGCGCTCGTACTTCTCATAATCGCCCGGTAGAATAATGAGTTTGGGACACAGCTTGCGGGCGCGGCTGGTGGGCATGGGAGTGTAGATTCCCATGCGCCGCGCCTCGTAGGAGGCGGAGGCAATAATTCCGCGCTGCTCGCCGCCTACCGCAATGGCTTTCCCCCGCAGGCGAGGGTCGGCCGCCTGTTCCACGGAAGCAAAGAACGCATCCGCATCGAGATGGACAACAAACCGCATGGGGCATTAGGAGCTTTCCCGGGTCCTGACCTTGCGGATGAGCGCCACCATCACGCCTTGAATGACGAGTTCTTGGGCGGGGATCAGATCGGGATACTTCGGATTCTCCGCGCGCAGAAAGGGTTTTCCCCGTTGAACCGAAAACGTTTTCAACGTGTTCTCGTTGTCAATCAACGCGGCAACCACATCGCCCGGGCGGGGTGTTTGACCATGCTCGAGAACGACCACATCGCCATCGACAATGTGACGGCCGATCATCGAATCTCCCCGCACCTTGAGTGCAAAGGTGCGCGCGGTAGGTCGAAGCCCCAGGCTTTCTACATCAACCGAAATGCATCCGTCAGCTTCCTGAACGCGGTCTTGCGAGAAACCAGCGGGGATGCTTCCGAGCAACGGGATATGGAGGATGGCTTTGCGAAGCGTTTGAAGCGGATGGATAGGGCGCAATGCTCGAGCTCGTCGGGCGGGGCCCTCCAACGCTCCCTTACGGCGTAGAGCTGTGACATGATCCGCTGCCGCCTTCATGCTGCGAAAGCCAAAATGCGCAGCAATCTCTCGCAAGCTGGGCGTGACCCCCTGCTGCTGCTGCATTTGATGGATGAAATCAAAAATTTCCTGCTGCCGAGCGGTAAGCGAGTTCATGTGGAGCTGATAATACGGTTGCAGTTCGATTCGATTAAATGACTAGTCATATGAATAGTATTTGGGGGCAGGGAAGGCAATGGGGAAGTTGGGAAAGTTATTCACCGGGGGGGGTGATTAGATCCGGGGGAGGTTCAGGTTGAAATCAGCGGGTAACCCCCTGTGATGGTGCGGGCTTTCAGCCCTCAGCATGTGTGGGGTGAGGGGACCTGGGGTTGTCACCCCAGGCTGGGATGGTGCTGGGCCTGTGGCCCGCTGAAAGCCCGGCATAAGACCGCCGAGTCCGTTGCGACTTCACCACCTCTCTCTCCCACTCCCAATCACACCTACAGAGAGGAGTAGCATTGCTTTTGCGTGCAAGATGGGGTACCTATTTTCTATTCACTCCGTTGTAACCATTCCATCGGTTGGCTTCCTCGTTTTCATTTTCTGGATCCTAGCAACACCGTTCTCTAGCCCATGTGCTACACCCAACTTCGTCATCACTGAAATCATGGCTGCCAATGCCACGGGATTGGCGGATGTCGACAAAGAGTTCAGTGATTGGATTGAAATCTACAATCCCGGCCAGACTTCCGCCTCGCTGGCCGGATGGTCCCTCACGGATGATGCGTCTCGTCTCCAAAAATGGCAGTTCCCCCCGGTCTCCATCCCGGCTCAGGGCTTTCTCATCATATTCGCCTCCGGAAAGGATCGACGTCCTGCTGTGGGTGAACTGCATGCCAATTTCCAACTGGATGCCAACGGTGAGTTTTTGGCCTTGGTGCAACCCGATGGAACCACACTGGCCTCCGGCTTGGCTGGTGTTTTTCCGCGTCAGGTCAGGGACGTTTCCTATGGATTGTCGATGACCAGCGACGTCAAAAAGTTGCTACCTTCGGATGCTAGCGGACTGTTGTGGGTTCCGACCGACAGTTCGCAGGGTTTAAATTGGATGCTGCCCGAGTTTGTGGCCTCCGGTTGGATTCCGATCGTTTCGGGAGTGGGTTATGACCGTCCGCAGGCCAGCAGTCCTGAACCGGTCGAGCCCGTAGCTCCCGCGTCAGATGTCTCTCAGCCCGGAGATTTTATCACGGCGACCTCGCCGAATTCGCCATCCAACGAAACCGTAATCAATGCGATCGATAACAACTCGCAAACGAAGTATTTGAACTTCGATAAGTTGAATGCGGGACTTACCGTGACTCCCTCGAGCGGTGAGGTGGTGGTGACGGGGCTACGGCTGACCTCCGCGAACGACGCTCCTGAGCGGGACCCGACGCGCTTTACCCTCTCCGGCTCCCACGATGGGGCCAACTTTAGCCTCATCGCGACCGGAACGGTGCCGACCTTCACAGCGCGATTCATGCCCGTGTCGGTCACATTCACCAACACGCAGGCCTGGAAACACTTTCGGCTGCTGTTTCCCACCGTTCGCGACGCAGCGTCCGCCGTGGCGGTTCAAATCGCCGAGGTGGAATTGCTCGGTTGGCCAGGCGGCCCGCCACCTGAGTTTGGTTCGCTGATCCGAACCAACATCGAAAGCCGGCTCTACAATCGCAGTACCAGCGCTTACCTCCGGTTTCCTTTCCTAGGGAGTGATGTTCCCGATGTTGGCCGACTCGCGCTCTACCTCCGTTACGAGGACGGATTCGTCGCATGGCTTAACGGCGTCGAAGTAGCCCGGGCCAACGCGCCGCAGGCTCTGGACTTTAATGCAAGAGCGGTGACCAACCGTTCGCGATTTGCCTCCGGGTCACAGGCACTATTCAATATCAGTGACCGCATCCCTTTGCTGCGAACTGGCAGTAATGTCCTTGCCATCCAAGGGCTCAACTCGCGGATCGACAGCCGGGATTTCCTGCTGGAAGCCGAGTTGGAGCAGTCCCAAGTGGCTTTCGGAGCGTCTGGCTATTTGGTCAGTTCGACGCCGAGAACAGAGAATTCCCTGCTTCACCAGGGCTTGGTCGATGAGGTTGCTTTCAGCGTCAGCCGAGGGTTTCACCAGAGCCCGTTCGATCTGCTTCTCGAATGCTCAACCCCAGGCGCCGTCATCCGCTACACGACCGATGGCAGCGAGCCGAACGCAACCCATGGTCTAGTCTCGGCCGGCCCCATTTCCATTCGTCGAACGACTTGCGTGCGAGCGATCGCCGTGCGGGAGGGTTGGCATTCCCCGCGCGTGGTGACTCACACCTATCTGTTCTTGAACGATGTGATCACCCAGAGCCGGACCGGGGCCATAGCGCAAGGATTCCCGGCGACCTGGGTGGGACAGGCGGCCGACTACGGCCTTGATCCGAGAGTGGTGGGCCTGAATGGCACGGACCGGTTTGGCGGGAAATACACCCGATCTCTCACGGCCGACTTGGAATCGCTCCCGACCTTGAGCGTGGTCGCCCCCATCGCCGACCTCTTCGGTCCGCAAGGAATCTACGCCAACCCTGAAAGCCGCGGTTCCGCCTGGGAAAGGGCGATCTCTCTGGAACTACTGTATCCCGACCATCGACCAGGCTTCCAGGAGAACGCGGGAATTCGCATTCAGGGTGGTGCGTTCCGTCGGTTTGATCTCTCGCTCAAAAAGTCTTTTCGAGTGGTGTTTCAAGAGCGGTATGGCGCCTCCAAATTGCGTTTTCCACTGTTCGGTCCCGATGCGGCGGCCGAGTTTGATAACTTCGTGCTTCGAGCGAACAGCAACGACGCCTGGCCGTACGGTGGAGGAAAAGCTGTTTATGTGCGCGACGCGTTCGCGATGGCGACAGCCCGGGAATTCGGAATTCCGGCGTCCCATTCCGAGTTCATGCATCTCTACATCAATGGCCAGTATTGGGGACTGTATAACCCGGTGGAACGACCCGATGCCGCCTTCGCATCCAGCTACGTGGGTGGGGACCGAGATCTTTGGGATTCCATCAACCAGGATTCCGCTCCGGATGGGAATTATGACGCCTGGAATCGGATGTTGAATGCTTTAAATCAGGATCTCACTCGGACCGAGAACTACCAGCGGGTTCAAGGTAACCACCCGGATGGCACTCGCAATCTGGCGTTCGAGAAGTTGATCGATGTCGAGAATCTCATCGACTACATGATTCTGAATTTCTACATGGGCAATACCGACTGGCCGGGACGGAATTGGTGGGCGGGCCGGAGTCGGGAAGGATTTGTTGGCTTTCAGTTTCGTCCGTGGGACACCGAGACGACTCTCGACTTCAACTCCATTGACGTCGATGTCACGGGAGTCAACTCCGCAGTGGCGCGGCCTTTCGGGGCACTGCGCGTTAACGCTGATTTTCGCATGAGTTTTGCCGATCATGTATTCAAACACTTTTTCAATGGTGGACCTCTCTATGTGAGCACCAACAGCGCGCGGTGGGATCCGATTCACCCCGAGAACAACCGGCCGGCGGCTCGCTTTGCCTCCCTGGCGGCGAAAGTACGCAGTGGGATTGTGGGAGAGTCGGCACGCTGGGGCGATCAGCTGGTCGCTTCGCCGTTTACGCGCGATGAACATTGGCAGCCGGAGCGAGACTCCCTGCTCAACTCTTATTTTCCGCTGCGCTCGGCGCGAGTGATCGAGCAGTTCCGGAGGGCTGGGCTTTACCCCAGAACCGATCCTCCCTCGATATCGCCCCGCGGCGGCACCCTCGCCACCGGCGCAACCGTTAGCTTGAGCAGTCGCGCGGGGATTATTTATTACACTACCAACGGGACAGATCCTCGGAAGATACCGACCACGGCGCTCCGCTACTCGGGTCCGATCCAGCTGGGGGACTTAACGACGCTTCGGACTCGCGTGCTCAATGGTTCGGAATGGAGCGCCTTACACGACGCCACTTTCGTTGTGGGCACCCCGAAGTTGCATGTCAGCGAGGTCCACTATCATCCAGCCGCTCTGACCCGAGCGGAGTTGGACGCAGGTTTTACCGATGCGGACAGCTTTGAGTATCTCGAACTTCACAACCCGGGAGCGACGAGTTACGACTTGAGAGGGATCCGCTTCACCACCGGTATCCAATTCGGCTTCGCCACCTCCAGTGTGGTTCGCTTGCCAGCCGGCGGCTACGTGCTTCTCGTGAAGAATCGCTCAGCTTTCGCCGCGAGATACGGATCAACCGGTTCGATAGCTGGTGAATACGGTGGAAAGTTGGATAACGCGGGTGAACGGATCGTCGCCGTGGATGGCACCGGCCAAACCGTGATCGAATTCCTCTATGGCACGCGTTCGCCCTGGCCCAATAGCCCGGATGGCAAGGGGCCGTCGCTGGTGGTTGTGGATGCAGCGGGGGATCTAAGTTCGGGTGCCAACTGGAAACCCAGCGTCTTCCCGGGCGGCTCACCCGGCGAATCGAATGAGCCTGCTCCGTTTCAACTCACCGTAGAGCGAACTTCCTCCGGGGACCTGATGTTCCGGTTCCCTGGGCGGGCAGGGCTGGGATTTACCTTGTACACGAGCGACTCTTTGGTGCCGGCAGCCTGGAAGGTAATGACGTCCGGCGATGTCTTGCAGCGAACTGGCCCTGCGGTCACCTCGGTCTCAGGCGATTCAGGAAGCGTCCCCCGGTTCTTCAAGCTCTCAATCCCCTGAAACGTGGACCTGTCAATTGTCACCACTGCGGTAGGGAGAGACGGGTGCAATTATCGCCCGGTGAGGCGGGTAACTATCAAATGGCGGACCCAACGATTGCTGGGCGTATGGAGTTCCGCCTTCAGGCGGAAAGGGCGCGCAAATTGGCCCTCCAGGGTAGGATCTAGCGTTTCCATGATCGCCAAGCACCAGGGGACCGCCTAAAGGCGGACGAGTGAACTATAAATCTCCTCGGATCGCTGTGCGATCAACTACCTACGAAAGACCAAGCCTCAGAAGCCGGTGGCATCGCTGCGCAATGTTCCGTAACTTCTAACGATTCCGGGGATGCTAGCACCCCCGGCTACATTCTTTGAACCCTATGGGTTCGGGCCATGCCGAAAAAGCTAGAAACGCCGGGGTAGCATAGCCCGTCCGCTCACACCTTGATGCGGCGGGGATACTGTTGATTCGCCTCCCAGTACGTCTTCTTCAGCTTGATGGCGGGATCGTCCTTCGAAGGTTGAACCACGCCATTCGCATCGGTGGCGCGGGAAACTAGGGTATGCTCGCCGGGAGGTGGGTTTTTCCACTCGTAGGACCAGAACGTCCAGGCGTAGCGGGATTGACGAGAGCGGTCCAGTTCCACCTTGATCCACGGGCCTTCATCGATCTGGAGTTCCACCCGTTTCAGAGGAGTGCCGTCGGTCCAGGCGGCCCCGGTGATGCGGATGGATCCATCCTTCAGACGGCTCACCCGGCCTAGCAACGATTTGACGTTCATATGGCTGACGCTGGTCTCTCGCCAGATGGTCTTGCCATCCCTTTCCTCTCCTCGAATCGTGACGTAGTCGCGCGCCATGAACTTACTCATGTAACGTCGGTCATGAACCTCAATCCGGTTCAGCCACTTGACCCAGGCGATTCCATACCAACCAGGAACCACGAGGCGGAGCGGGAACCCGTGCCCCTGAGTCAGAGGCTTGCCGTTCATTTCCCAGCACAGAAGGATTTCCTTCTTGAAGGCCTCTTCGGTGGAGAGGCTGCGGGCGAAGTTTTGAGGGTATTCCTGATCCCGGATCTTCTCCTTTTTCTCGTCTTGTCCGAAGAACACAATCTCGCTGGATTGAGGCAGGAGCGAGCATTCCTTCAGCAGCGGCCCGAGAGGTGTCCCCGCCCAGCGGGCGTTGCCTACCGCCCCCATAAAACCCACCCCCGCACCATTGCCTGAGCATTCAATGGTGGCTGTGATCTCCCGGCGTCGCCGGGATTGAATCTCCTGCAGGCTGAATCTTTGGGGCCGTCCGACAAAGCCGGATACATCCAACGTCCACTTCGATGCATCCACTTCGGAAACCACTCCATAATGGTTCACGGCGAAGAGATCGTTGGCCGGCGTGATCCACTCTTGAAGATCCTCCCATTTGATCATGCGTCGCCCCGGATCCACGGGTTGGGGGTCAAGGAAAGGCACCACCTCAGCTCCGGACTCATCATTCGGAAATCCAAACAGGGAAAGCGGATTCTGGCTGAAGGCAGCGGCCATGAAGGCTACGCTTCCACCGATGTAACCCCGGCGTGAGATAGGTTTCATAGTTCCCATGGTGCCTGGCGGCGAGAGGCTGTCAACGTTGTGTGATTCGGGACGCGTTCAACGCGTAGGTAGCGGCTCCGATGAACCCAGCTTGGGTGCCCAGGGAGGCGGGCATGATGGGCAGGTCCCGATGCAAATCGGACCAGATGTGACGATGAGCTGACGCGGAGAGGGTATCGCGGAAAAGCCCCTCGCTGAGGCCCAGACCTCCGCCGATCACCACTGCGTCAGGATCGAGCACATTCACCAGCCAACCTATGGCGGCTCCGAGCGCCTCAGCCCCGGAACGAACGACCCCGACGGCGCGAGTGTCGCCCGCGCATGCCGCAGCCAGCACGTCCTCACCCGAGTTGGCGTTGCCACCCAGTCGGCCGAAACGCTCGACCAAAGCCGGGCCGGAAGCCAGTTGTTCCAGCGTGGGCATGATTGCCTCTTCGTTCTCGGCGGAGATGGGCAGGGGACTGCTCGCCATCGTCCCCGTGGCTCCGCGGGCACCAAGGAACGGTTTTCCCTCGCACATGAGGCAGGAACTGATTCCGGTTCCGATGGTCACATAGAGAAAGTGCCGAAAGTCGCGTCCAGTGCCGTAATAGGCTTCACCCAGCGCGGCCGCCCGGACATCCGCTTCGAGCACGCAGGGCGCGATTGCCGACAGCCGTTCGCGCACGGGCAGTTTAGTCCAGTCGATGCAATTCGCGCTCGCCGGCTGGCCATTCCGATCGACGAGCTCGCAAAGTCCCACACCTAGGGCGTCCAATGCGGTTCCCTCGGGTAGTGAGTTGCGCAGTTGGCGGGCCATATGCTCCACGTCCGCCAGGACCGCCTCCGGGCCCCGTTGAGGCTTGGTCGGCTCGCTTCGTTGAACGAGCACCCGCCCTTCCGGAAACTGCACCAGGCCTCCGGCAATTTTAGTCCCCCCGACATCGATGCCGATGGCGTGACGAATTTTGGTGCTATGGACCTCCGTATGCTGAGCGGGAAAACTCATAGGCTGACATTAGGAGACCGTCAGTAAATCAGCAGCGGCCGTCGTATCGAGAAACACTTTCACCCGCGGATGGGTTTGGAGGAACGACGCGGGGCAGCGATCGCTCACCGAGCCACGGATCATTTCACGGACGGCCTGTATCTTATGTGCTCCGAAAGCGAGCAGGAATATCTCTCGAGCTCCCAGGATCGTTTTCATCCCGACGGTAACGCCTTGATCCGGCGCGAAGCGGCCATGGAACCATTTTCGATTCGCTTCCACTGAGATCGGGTCGAGAGCCAACACGCGAGCGCCAGAGTCCGGGGAGCTGCCGGGCTCGTTGAAACCCAGATGGCCGTTCTGACCCAATCCCAACACCAGCAGATCCAGTCCCCCGGCCGCTTCGATGGCTGACTCATGCTGCTTTACACTGCGTTCCGCCTCGCCGGCCACAGAACTTACGGTGAGGAACTGGTCGGGCTTCAGGCCCCAGGCTTGGGCGACATGGTGCCGAAGCAGGTTGGCGCAGTTGCGCGGTTCCTCCAGTGGAACACCGACATATTCGTCCAGAGCAAAGACCTTGAGATGCGGCAGCTTGAGCCCTTGGGCAGAGATGAGCTGGTACAGGTCCAACGGTGTGTTTCCTGCGGCGACCATCACAGTGCGCGTGGCGGGATGCGATAATCTACGTCCAAAATGGGCGGCCGCCACCTCGTTCGCCGTCGTGGTTGATTCGTAGATGGAGACAATCATAAACGGTTCGAAGCGTTCACTGCGCCGCCGCCAGCCCATCGCTCAAGGCGCGAATGTAAGCGGCATTGCAGCCACAGCATCCTCCCAGGTAGCCGACCCCTTCGCGCTGTGCCATCTGGCCCAGGTTTTCGAACTCCTTGCGCGAGACTTGAATCGTCTCTAGATCGTCGGGAAAGGCGGGCTGACGAGTGAAGCAGTGGCATGTGTCGGTCGTGCGGAACGCGCTGGGTTGAGCGGCGATCGGGATCTGGCAAGCGGATCGCATCTCGCGCAGCAGCGGCAGCATTCGAGTGGGCTCCTGCTCGCAGTTGGCTCCGACGGCGATGGCTCCGAGATCCGCGAGCACTTTCGCGCATTCGGCCGGGGTATGTCCGTCGGTGCAGGCGCTGATCATGGGGCGAAAGCTCATGGTGGCTACCGCAGGTAGTCCTGCTTCCGTGGCGCAGCGCAAGGCCACTTTCATTTCGGCCAGGTGAAAAAACGTTTCCAAGATCAGGAAGTCCACGCCCGCATCCTTCAACAGTCGGATTTGTTCCGCGATATGGTCGCGCGCCTTGTCCATCGCTCCCATGCCTTCGCGCTCGATCAGCTGGGTCCGGGAGACGCTGCCAGCCACCAGTGCGCGATCACCGGCAACCTCGCGCGCCAACTTTACCGCAGCTTGATTGATCGACTCCGTCTGAGACCCGTAGCCCGCGCGGGTCAGTTTCTCGCGTGTCCCAAAGAAGGTCAGCGCTTGAAGAACCTGGGATCCAGCTCCCAGGAATTCGCGATGCAGCTGACGGAGGGCCTCGGGTTGCTCGATGGCAACCTCGGGAGTGAATTGTCCGCTGCCCTTGCCCGTGCCGACCTTTTCCCGACGGGAGCCACTGTCCACATAGCCGCGTCGTTCGAGTTCGATTAGATAGCCTCCGTCGCCGAGGACGACGGTGTCTTTAAGGAGAGTGGTAATGGGTTGCATCTAGTGATTCGGTAGATTAAGGGCTGGCCTACGAGATTCAAGGGAAAGCGCGGCCACCGCGAGCAGAGCCAACGTGATGCCGCCCAGCTCCCGCCAGCTTATTTTTTCGCCGAGAACTAGGACAGCGATAGGCACGCTGATCATCGGATACAGACCGGCAAGAGGCGCAATCACCGAGGCCTTGCCTCCGCGGGCGAACGCCTCCAGGAGGGCAAAATTGCCTAGTGCGAAGCACAGGCCAACGAGTGTTACCAAAACCCAGCTTCGTGACGTGAGGCTGGCCCCGGTCAGCGGGTGCTGCCAAATCAGATAGATTCCGATGGGGACGAAAGCTGACAAAAACACCAGGGCTGAGAGCTCTCCGCTCACTTCATTGGTGGACATCTTCTGCAGGAGCCCGGCCACGCCCCACAGTCCGATGGGCGCCAGCGCGGCCGCGAGCGCAGGGGAGATCAGCCCAGCTTCGCCCGGTACATTAAAGAGATAAATGGCGCCGAGGGAGAGTAGAATTCCCATCTGTTGGACCCGGTTGAGCCGCTCGCGCAGAAAACCGACCGCCAGCAGGAGGGTGATAAGCGGATACATTGCAGTCAGCGGTACTGCTGTTGCTGCTTTGGCTCCATCGCGAAGCAAACCATAGTACGCGGTGTTGCCCAAGCAGGTAAGGACTCCAGCCGACAGAGCCCAGCCGATGCCGCGCCAGCGGTTTCCCTGGTGAGTCAAACGTTTGGACAGGCTCAGCGCTATCAGGACGGGAATGGCTCCCCCAGTGCTGAGGGCTTGGCTTTGCTCGGCCGACAAGGCATCGCCAAGCAATTTGGACAGAATCGCCCAGATGCCCCAGCAGACGACTGCCAGCAAGGTCCAGAGGAACCAGGCAGACCTCCAAGCAGGCTGGGAGGAAGGGTTCATGTGCGGTGAGGCCGAGTGCGATCATGCACTAGATGGACATCCGTGGCGACGGCCGGCGGGTTCAGCTCCAAATTCAACGGAGGGAAGGTCGTTTCGAGAGGCTGGGTCCGCCCTTCTGAGGCCGCCTGACGCGCCTTCAGCATGATCTCGAGGACGTGACGGCTATGCTCGGGAGTGATGATGGGTCTTTGGCCCTTCCGGATGCACTCGACAGCATGGCGCAGTCCGTCCGTCCATGACCAGTCGGGGGAGGTTTCCTTGAAGATCTGCCAAGAACCCATCGAGTTTTGCCACAGCTCATAGCCATCGGGGTCCCAGTCGTCACCCATCATCTGCAGCGTTCCGTTGGTGCCGTAGATCTCGAGGGCAGGGGTTCGATATTGCTGGATGGTAAACCCGGTGGTTATGGAAGCAAAGGCGCCGCCGCCAAAATCAAGGATTACTTGGGCGTTGTCCTCGGCCTCGACTCGAATCGTGCGGCCTTTGACTTCGCGTTCGGGAATCGCGATTCCGGCCATGGCGGTCACTCGGAGTGCCGGGCCGAGCAGGCCCGTGAGACTCGTGAGGCAATACACCCCGAGGTCGAAGAGGCAACCGCCTCCGGGGCGATAGAACCATTCGTTCCAAGATGGACCAGCCCAGCCATAGCGCGCTCGTGCCGAGCAGGGCTTGCCGATATCCCCCTGCCGGACACGTTGGGCCAGGATCTGGTAGGTGGGGCTCAAGGGCGTGAACGGAGCGCAGACGAGCAGGCGTTGGGAGGCTCGCGCGAGATCGATCAGCTGGTTCGCGTCCTCCATCCGGGTCGCCATCGGTTTTTCGACCACCACATGCTTGCCGGCTTGAAGGGCGGCTCGCGCCCAGGTTGCATGGTGTTCCATCGACGTCAAGACGAGCACCAGATCGACATCTGGTGACTCAATAACGGCCTGGGCATCGGTGACGAAGGCGACCGGCCCAAGTTCTGCTAAGGCGTAGTCCTGTTGCGCGGCTCGGCCGCAAGCGATCCGAACCTCGGCCTCATGCCGGTTGCGCAGGGAATCCAGTGACGCTCGATAAGCGGAAAGGACGTTCCCGCAACCAATGATGCCGAGGCGCAACGCGTGAGGCTTCGTCGGGGCTGAGGACATGGGTCGATTGTGCTGAGAATTGAGGAATCGTGCAACTGGTTTGGGGGTAAGCGACCGTGTTTGGTAAGAGCGGAGCGCCGGACGTTTTGGAGTGCGGTAGCCCTCCCTCATCCGTACTTTTAATAGTTCCGGGGGTGCGAGCACCCCCGTCTAATGTCTGTGAACCCTGCGGGTTCGGGCCCCTGCAGCTCAGGTGAGAAACTCCCCTGTCGCCCAGCTTGTCTAGTCTGCTTTTTTGGAGGTAAAGGGGAGAGGCCTCTACCGCTTTCTCGCCCCCCGGCGTAGCGGGGACCTGGCCTCCGCAAATCCCCGATCTGGGAGACCGTAGATTTCGCGTGTTGCTATCTTCAGCCCTCGAGCGTATGGTCTTTCCATCGCCAGGCTACCTTCACCGCAGGAGAGCTCTGCCCAGACCACATCGATCTTCAAACAGCCTTTCCAAACCCTCCTCGGTTAGGTTTTGACACCCAGCCCCAGGTTGCCAGCATGCAGGCATGCCTAACCTCCGCTCTCTGACGATCGCGCTTGGCGTGCTGATCTCTTGGTCCGCGTTTGCGGCCGACGATTACAAGCTGGGCCCGGACTCTAAACCACAGGATGGGGTGCCGCACGGCGACATCGTTTCTGGTAAATGGACCAGTAAAGTCTTCCCTGATACCGTTCGCGATTATTGGGTCTATGTTCCGAAGCAGTATAAGGCTGAGAAGCCGGCTGCCCTCATGGTGTTTCAGGATGGGCGGTCGTATGTCGACACGAACGGGCAATTCCGTGTGCCGATCGTGTTTGATAACCTTATTCACCAAGGCCACATGCCGGTGACACTCGCCGTGTTCATCAACCCGGGGCAAGTTCCCGCGGCCGAAGCGGGGCAAAAACCCCGCAGCAATCGCAGCTTCGAGTATGATTCCTTAGGCGGGCAGTATTCCCGTTTCTTGCTGGACGAGTTTCTTCCCGAGATCGGCAAGACCTATCGCATCACTTCCGACCCCGCAGGCCGAGCCATCTGTGGCATCAGTTCGGGAGCGATCTGCGCTTGGACAGTGGCTTGGGAGCATCCGGAACAGTTCAGTAAGGTGATTAGCCAAGTCGGCAGCTTTACCAACATTCGCGGCGGGCATGTGTATCCAGCGCTGATTCGCAAGACCGAGCGAAAACCGATTCGTATTCATCTTCAGGATGGGTCCGGAGATCTGGACAATCTCCACGGGAACTGGCCGCTGGCCAACCAAGAAATGGCCGCAGCACTCAAGTTCATGGGCTACGACTTCAAGTTCGAGTTCGGAGATGGCGGGCACAACGGAAAGCATGGAGGCGTCATCCTACCGGAAGCATTGAAATGGCTTTGGCGTGATTACCCTAAACAATAACCACTTCCGCGCCACCTATCCTTTTGAATTCTATGAAAGCTTTGATCTTCCACCTGCATTCCGACCCGGGGTTTGTGAGGCGTTCTGTGTGCGGCCTGGTCCTCATCGGTGGTTTGCTGCTTGGCTCAACTGCCTCCGCGCAGAACCTGGCCGGGGACGAGGCGCTTTCGAAGATCCTGATCGAGGGGGAATCCTGGCAACTCTTGGCTGAGGGATTTCGGTTCACTGACGCGGCCTGCTCCGATGCGGAGGGAAACTTCTATTTCGCCGATGTTGCCGCTGGCGACAGCATTCAAAAGATCGATCGAGATGGAAAGCGATCCGCGTTGGTTGAGAAAACTCCACGGCTAAGCGGGATGAAATGGGGTCCAGACGGTCGACTCTACGCCTGCGCCCAATCTCCGAAAAAGCAGATCGTGGCATTCGAAGTGCCGTCCGGGGCGATGACTGTTCTAGCTGATGATGTGCAGCCGAACGATCTGGTGGTGACTCGCAAGGGGTTCATCTACTTCACTGAGACCGGCAAAGGACAGGTAACCTTGATCGACAAGAGCGGTCAGGTGAGAGCGGTGGCTAAAGGGATCAACGCCCCCAATGGTATTGGGCTGACCCCTGACCATGGACAGCTGGCGGTCTCCGAATATCAGGGAACCAATGTCTGGCTCTTCCGCATCGATCCCGATGGCTCCCTGAGTGCGGGTGATCGGTATATGGAGCTTAGAAGCCCGGTGGGTTCACCGAAGAGTGAAGGTGATGGCATGGCGGTCGACTCGGACGGGCGGTTCTATGTGACCAGCGCTCTGGGCATCCAGATGTTTGATTGGACTGGGCGACTCAGCGGAGTGATCGCGCGTCCACAACCCAAGGGCACCGTGAGCGCGGCCTTCGCTGGTCCCGGTCTGCAGTATCTCTATGTTTGCTCGGCGGATCGAATTTACCGTCGGAAGCTGAAAGTACACGGGTCCGGTCCGCTGAAGTAGTTGGGCTGTAGAAAACGCCCGTCACGCCTAAGTTGCGACGAAGGCGGAAGGTCACGAGTTGCCGTGGCGACGTTTTCCCCGCCACTCAACCAGTGGGGTTGACGCCCGCCAGGAAGCCTGACGTCGGCTCCTACATTCGGACGGTAGGAAACGAGGCCGCCGGGGCGCGCGCTTGCGCGCCCCGATCCAGCCTTATCGCACTTCAAGTTCGACCGGATCACTCTCAATGGCGACTAGGCCGTTGGGGGTGTTGTGTCGGACGATGACGGTGTAGACTCCGGCATCGGATACCAACACCGGATTGAGAATCAAGCTGGGTCCGGTAGCTCCCTCGATCGGTGAACCGTCGTGGAACCAGCGGTAGAGCAACGGCGCGTTTCCGGTAGCAACGATCGACAACTGCACGTTTGAACCGGGAGCTGCGACCGCGCCCTGCGGATTCTGCTGGATCACCGGCGGAATCAGAACGGTGAGTGTTGCGGAAGGGCTATCGACCGTGCCTGTGTCGTCGGTCACTGTGACGCTGTATTCACCGGAGTCGTTCAACGCCACCGCCCCGAACGAGAGGGAGGCAGAGGTCGCTCCGGGGATGACCTGGCCGTCCTTCTTCCATTGGTAGACCAGGGTGCCTTTACCAGTGGCAAGGACCGAGAGCGTCAGAGGCGTCCCCAGCAGGGGGCGTAACGATTCAGGACTCTCAAGGATGGCGGGAGTCTTGGCCGGGCGCGACACGAGGGCAGGGGTGGCCAGGCGGTAGATGCGTCCTTTGGAGACCGGGTAAGGATCCGAAACGACCTGAATGCGGCTATTGGTGGCGAGCATGACGTTGGTGAGCGTTTGCCACACTCCCGAGGAAACCGACTCCTTGAATTCCACCGTGTAGGTCCGATTCGATTGCGCGAAGAATTCAACCGCGGTCCCGGTGTCATCATTCTGCAGCGCATCGATTTTCAAGTAGCTCCGCGGATCTTTTGGGTTGGTGGCAGCCTGGTACTCTTGGAGGTTGGTGACTCCATCGCCATCACTATCCAGCTCGGCGTCCGTGGCGCTGGCTGGATTCAGACCATTGGCCTGTTCCCAGATGTCCGCCATCCGGTCGCGGTCGACATCAGCCAATAGAGTGAGACGGGCGTTGGGGGAGGTGATCCGGGTCCCGATCGGGTTGGTTATGATCACACTATATTCCCCGGTTACGGCGGTGCTGACCCCCTTGACCGTGAACATGCTAAAGTTGCGGTTGCCATAATCGTTGGTACGCAGAGCTGCCGCGCGTTGCCATCGGTAATTGAACGGGCCGCGTCCCGCGATCGCGGTGTAAAATGTGACATCCTCTCCCTCGAGGACGGACACGCTTTGCGGCAAGGATAGGAACGCCGGTCGATCGTAGATCAGCAGTTCGGCAGCTTCACTCGTGACCGAGCCTACAGAGTCGGTGACTGTGACGTGATAGAGGCCCTCGTTCTGCAGGGTCACATTCCTCAGCGTAATGGCGTTGGTGGTGGCTCCGGTGATCGGGAGTTGGTTGTAATACCATTGGTAGGCTAGTTTGCCTTGGCCGAGTGCGGTGACGCTGAAGGTCACATTGGTGCCGGCGAGCACGCTTCGATCGAGCGGTTGCTTCACGATCACTGCCGGCTGACGGACAATCACGAGAGCATTGGAGCTGAGTGAAGCTCCCGATCCGTTCATGACCACAGCTTGGTAGTTGCCCCAGTCCAGGATGCGCGCCGATGGAATGGTATAAGCGCTCGAGATGGCGTCCGCGATCGGCTGGCCATCGTGCAGCCATTGATAGGCCAGAGTTGACGAGCCCGCTGCTGTCACCGACAGCGGGACGTCGGTGCCGGAAACCGGGTTGGATGAGACCGGCTGACCAGTGATGACCGGAACAGCCCCCGGGGCGTCACTGAAGCCCGGGGAGGGTTTGGCTGCGATCCAACTCGCTGGGTCGTTGCCGTAGGCGTTGCTCGGAGACCGGATCAAGGCGGGGCCAAACCCGTCCGCCAAGCTAGGCCACGGGGCGGCATCCGCATAGGCCACCCAATCGACGAGCACGAACGGAGTGACCCCGGAAGTGCTGTCGGGGCTATCGGGCCGATAGAGCGCGAGAGCTTCGGCTGAGTTGTTCAGCTGACCGGACCAAGGTCCCAAGAGTTGGGGCGAGAATCCGATCGGAGCGCCTGCACTATAGCGGGCGAGGAAAGCCTCTTTGGCAGCGGGGTTGGTGAGCGGATCAAAGTTGACCAGCACCAGCGCTCCTTGCGCGGCCAAGGTCGTGTTCGACGGGAAGGAGTAGGAGATGCCACCTGTCACCCGCCACTGATTTGTAGGGAACGCCGGATCGAACAGCGGAACGGCGGCCTCCGTGAGGTTGCGCACTTCCACGTATTCGAAGTCTGGATTCTGGGTGCCATCGGCGCCTTCAACCGGATGATACATGATCTCCGAGATCACGACGGGTCCCACCTTTGGAAGAGTATTGGTTGAACCCAGGCTAGGCGATTCGAGGGCGGTGAAGTGAATCTTTCCTTCGCTGGTCACATGTGGGCCGAACGTCACGCCGTCGAGAGCGGCGCCAAACTGGTGTCCGGTTACATACCCCGTCAGGTCACCATTCGCGTTGGCGGAGAAGAGATAGATCTCATCCCCGTTCGCGCTCAGCGAAAAGCTTCCCCCCCCGCCGGCATTGAACTGACTCTCCGTGAAGGTGAGGTAGGCTCCGGGGCCGATGACAGTCCCCGACGGGATCCGATACTTGCGGGGTGTCTGGAAGTCATCACTCAGATACCAGTTTCCAACAGCGGCCGATACGGTCGTCGGGTTGAACAACTCTACGGCGTCTTGGGCGGCGGTTTCAGAATGAGAGAGAACTTCGTTGATGATGACAGGAACGACAGTCTCGGGAGCGGGATCATCTATCCCCGGGGAGCCTTGCGGGGAAGCGCTAGGTCGCCAGCTGAGCTTCAAACCCCAGGTGTCCCAGGCGGCCATCGGGTCCACGATCACCAACGAGGATCCGAGGCCGTCCGTGACCGGGTACCAGGTGTCATTATAGTTGAAGTCGAGAATGACTTCGCCCGAAGCATCGATCAGGCGGAGGTTTTCGCCGCTGTCGGACAGGGTTCCGAGGTATTGACCCGCGACGGGCTTGCCCGCACCGTAACGATTCGAAAATCCCGCCAAGCTATGGACCACCAGCACGCTCTGCCCGGCGGGAAGGCTGGTGACGCTGGATCCAGTGAAGTTAAATTCAATGCCGCTGACGAACCTTACCCCGTTAAGATCCAGAGTGGTGGTGCCGGTGTTCTTCAGCTCCAGATATTCAAAGTCCTCGGCCTCGAACAAGACTCCTTGAGCCGGGGGGGAGGGACGATACATGATCTCCGTGATTCGCAAGCTGCTCTGTGTCGGGCTGGGCGCTCCGACGTAGTTCGTTGAGGCGACAACGTTGCCCAGATTGTCCACCAGCTCGATGCTCTCACCTCGGGCGGACAAGTGACCCTGATACCCACCTTGCACGAATAACCCCTGTCCCCCGCGCGGTCCGGTGGTCCGGGCACGGAAAGCATTGACGTTGGGAGAAACATAGAGGGTCCCGTTGGTGGGGAGCACGGTCCCCCCCTGGAAAGTGAAGTTCACGGCACCGCGGATGGACCAATGCGAGATGTCGAGGAAGACTTTATTGGTGTTGATGAGCGTGAAGTATTCCTCGTCCTGGTTTCCGGATGCGGGATTGTAATCCATCGAGCCGATCAGGATGACTGGGTTCGCCGGCTGGCTCTTCGGGATTTCTGTGACGGTGTTGAAGAGGTAGGTTCTTCGAGCCGGCAGATACTCGTATTTAATGATATTGGCGGCTTCAGCGACAGTCTGGCGGTTGCGATTGTCGCCCGGACTGCCACTGCTGGAGTTGCCGCTGAAAGTCCCCCACTTGGCCAGATCGAGCGCTCCATCCGGAGCCAGCTGAGGTATCCACTCATCGATGAAGCGCTCAAACTTCAGAAGATGGGTCGGAGTGCCGGGGGGCTGGAGCTGTTCCTCCATGAGCGTCCGGAGCCGGCGCAAGTACATTTGATTGAGATTAGGGTTGCTGAAAATAGCATCTGGAACCCGGTTTCCGCTGCCTATCCGCAGCGCGGTGTTGGGATACATGGTGTCATCCCAGTACGTCGGACCTCCGCTCCAGACCCGACCGAAGCTCAAATCCACATCCCAAGGCAGCATGTACCATTCGCCCGTTCCTTCAGTGTCGCGATAAAAATAGTAGTTCTTGTGGCAGCAATCGGTGTTGCCAGTCATGGTCATCGCAGCCAGGTAATTCACGACCTCTGGGATATTGATGTTGTCCATCACGAAGGCTGTTTTGGCGGCACCCGACCGATTCATGCCGGCGCTGAAGGCGGCCAGGTCCCCCGTGCCCTCGTTCTGGCGAGTCTTCTTCTCGTTGCCGTTTTCGTCGGGGAAGGTGGTGTACATCTTGTAAAGCGCTCCGTTCGGATCCAGCCCGACTCGCTTCAGATAATTGTCGTCCCCGTTCTCCACGAAATGCCAGTCACCCCAGAATTGCCCATTAAATTGGACTCGCACCGGGACGACAAAATGATACGCGGTGCCAGCATTCTGGAAGACCCCGTAGGAAAGCATATTCCGCATTTTGGATTTATCAGGGTAGGTCGTTAGGAGGTTAATGTCGTCGATGCCTGGCTCGCCTTCCTTCCACACCAGTTTATACCCGGCGTTCAGATCTACATTGAAACTATGCTTGGGAAATCCGGAGCTGGACTGGCCATGGATGCCGAACCGCACATTGTCCAGGAACTGGTCGTTGTAGAAAATCGAACCGGTGCCACCGCTATCGCCGGCGGTGGCGGTTTGAGAGAACCAGTGGAGCACCGGAAGCGGATTGGTAAGGGCCGGGTTGTGAACCACGGTTCCCCAATATTCCGGCATCTGCTTTCCCTTCACGAAAACAGGGTCGCGCGAAGCATTGGTTCCCGTGTCCGTAGCCTTGATGTAGTACCGCACCATGTTCCCGGCTTGATAGGCGGTACCAGGAATGGTGCCCCCGTAGACTCCATCGCCCGCCGCGCCATCCCCATGCTGACCGTCATCGAGCATGGTGACATTGGTCTCCGTTCCATAGTGAATGCGGTAGACGAGTTGTACCGGCCCGACGGGCTTGAAGCTCGGTTCCACCCGCGCGGTCACCAGCAAGGGCTCGCCGGCCTGGGGACGCTTGGGCGAATGTTTGGCATCCAAGATCAACGGACCTAGGTTGGTGTTTCCAAATCCGTTCGCTGTCCCGGGGCTCGGGTTCGGAAAATAGCGCAGATTCGCAAAATCAGTTGTGACATAGGAGCCAACCAGAGTGGCCTGGATCAGGGCGTCCGAATCCGCTGGCGAACTGTTCAAGACATGGAAGCCCAGCACGTTCTGCCCATTTCTCAGCAATCCTTTCAAGGCAGAGATGTCAAACCGGCTCAAGACTCCAGCATCGGCATCGCTGCGCTCAGCCGTCGCGGCCGAATTCCAAATCGGTTCCGACGGAGCGTTCCGCCGCAACACTTCCACTCCATTCAGGTAAGCGACGAAACCCGCATCGTAGCGAGCCTGCAGTGATAGGCTTTCAAAGAGCCCGGCGTTCGCGACATTGAACGGAATCCGGACGTACGCCGAGCTGTTGACATTCTGGAGCTTGGACTTCACGTCCGAGAGCACATAGGGAGTGAGGCTGGCGTTTCCGAAAATGCGAACGTCGAACTCAGCCAAGTCGCCGACGTCGTCCGAAGCGCCAGCGCTGCCCGTGGGATCCACCACGAAGTCAATCGGGTCGCCGGCCTGGACTCCGGTCAAAACGAGAGTGTTGTTGGTGCCCAACAAATTAGTGCTCGTCAGCAGGGCCGAAAGCTTCGCGGTTCCCCCTTTGTGAAAGATGCGAGCGGTAAGTCCCGATCCAGTGTTGGCCAGTTTGCCCACCCGCCAATGTACCGTGAGGTTGCCAGTGACTTTGCTGATCCATCGTCGAATCGGCCAATGCTCCCCTCCATTGCTGGAGGAATTGGGACGCATGATCCGACGGCCAATCCGATCGTTGGGTGGATTGCCGTCCGGCCAGATCCACTCGGTCCCGTTCCAAAAGCTGTCGGTGAATGGTTTGAAATCGTTGGTCTGATAATTCGCCACCGTGTCGCTCGAGCGATCGTAATAGCCATAGTGCCAGTTGAGGGAGCCTTGATCCCCGGACACCGACCAATCCGCCGCCGAGTCCGCCAGCACCTCGAAGGTTGACGATTCGGTGGCGATCAGAGCCGTGAACGCGGCATTGTCGCAGTCGTCGCGCAAGGCAGGACCCGGGTCGATCACAAAATCCACCGCCGCCCCGACCGTCAAGTTGGCTTGGACGCTATATCCGTTGCCCCCTTCCTGGATGCTCTGCGCGAAGATCTCAACCCCGTCGACGAAGATGCGGCCGATGATGCCATCACCACTAGCTCCATCCCCGCAGCGCGAGGCGTCGGCCAGCATGCCATAGATCCGGACCAGCCCGTTGGTCTCGCTGATCCAGCGTCGAACCGTCCAATGATCGGCGCGCCCGGTGATCCCGTTCTCACTGGAGGCGATTCCCCCTAGGCGAGTGATTTCCGTAGTAGCATCGGCTGACGGAAACCATCGCCAGGTGTTGTTTGCGAAAAAGTTATCCGCTGAAAAGACGGTTGCCGTGGTGCGAGGGAAGGCCCGAAACTCGCTGGGCTTATAGACACCATCCAGGTCGTTACGGCGGTCCCAGTAGCCGTAAAACCAATTGCTTTGGCCCTGAGTTCCCGTGAATTCCCGATAGGAATCCGCCAGCACCACCGGGGTGATCACGATGGTGGGATCTGCGTCGTAGCCTAACCCGTTCGTAGCCGCGGACCAGGCGTTATCCTGAAAGTCCAAGGTGGTCCAATCCTTACCCAGACTCTCATCGCTCGGGACGAAAATCTTGGCCGGGCTCCCGGCCGACAGCAGGGAGACCACGTTGTCCTGGGCAGGGAAGCCAAAGGACACATTGGCAACCTGCGCTGGATAGGACGGCGAATACTGCGAAACGATCGTGACACCGTTGGACGCTACCAAAGCCAGGTAACCACTTCCGGCCGCTAGCTTAAAGTTCGTGTGCAGAGGCCCGAACGTTGACGTCCGATCCTTGTCCGACGCGAAAACCACCAGATAGCCCTTCGGCTGAATACTGACCGCCGGAAATCGCCACTTTTTCAGGCTCGTCTTGCTGTCGGTGAGATACCAGCCCTGAAGGTTCACCGGGCTCGTTTCATTATTGTACAGCTCTATCCAATCCGGGTAATCACCGTCCTCGTCGGCCAAGGTCCGAAAATTGTTGGCCATGAACTCGGAGATGAGGACCGACTCAGCCGCCTGGAGGGCGACCGGCAAACCCCCACCGCAAGCGAGCCCTAGAGCTAGGAGTAAACTCTTGCCGAGCAGCGAGAACCAACGAAAGACGAACTCCGGTGAGCGAGGAGGACGATCCGAGGAATCGTTCTTATACATATTAAGAAGTGGCTGGGTTGTCGGGTAACAGTGAGAGAAGGTAACATCCTCCCTCCCAAGGATTCAAGGGAGTTTGAATGAAAAATCGATCCCCGTGTTCCGACTCGTCTGATGGGAGTATCGTCGCTCTGAGCACGCCCTTGAGCGGAGGCGATCGGTTGTCGTCCGACCCCAGCCTTGCCTGGTTGTAGCCTCGGTCCGCCGCGGGCACTCCTACCGTAGACACTCGAGCCGCCTCAGCACCCTAAAAAACGCGTCAGATGCCGGTAATCCGGCCATCCGGAGCCACGTCGATTCGTTCGGCGGCCGGGACCTTGGGTAGCGCGGGCATGCGTAATAACGTTCCGCTCAAGGCGACGAGGAAGCCCGCTCCGTTGGCGATTTCGAAATCGCGAACCTGTACTTTGAACCCTTTGGGCCGCCCCAGTAGCGCACCGTTGTCGGAGAGGGAGTTCTGGGTCTTGGCCATGCAGATCGGAAGATTTCCGAACCCGCATCGACGCAGCACCTCGAGTCGTTCCTGCGCCTGCGTACTGAGCTCGACGCCATCTCCGCCGTAAATCTGCGTTGCGATGCGGTGGAGCTTTTCCTCGGCCGTGTGCTTGGCGTCATAGATCCAGGGCAAGGGCGGGGAGGCTTGGGTGGATACTTTCACGACTAACTCGGCCAGTTGGCGAGCGCCTTCACCGCCCTGACCGAACACATCGGCGGTGGCACTTTCCACCCCACGGGACCGACAGAATCGATGGACCGCCGCGAGTTCGTCCTCGTGATCGGCAGTGAAGCGGTTGACCGCCACCACCACGGGACGCTTGAACAGTGCCGCGCTGTCAAGATGTGCTGCCAGGTTGTCCAAGCCACGCTCCAGCGCCGCTAGGTCTGTCTTTTGAAGATCGGCGAGCGCCACGCCTCCATGCATCTTCAACGCGCGGACGGTCGCTACAATCACGATCGCATCCGGAGCGAGTCCGGACTGTCGGCACTTGATGTTCATGAATTTTTCGCCGCCAAGATCGAAGGCGAACCCGGCTTCCGTGACCGCATAGTCCGCATGCGCGAGCGCCATGCGCGTGGCGATGACCGAATTGCAGCCGTGGGCGATATTGGCGAAAGGGCCTCCATGAAGAATGGCCGGCACTCCTTCCGCCGACTGGACGAGATTGGGCATCATGGCGTCACGCAACAATGCCATTAGCGCGCCGGTAACCCGCAGCTCCTTCGCGAAAACAGGCTCCCCCGACGACGTGAACCCGACGACAATACGATCGATACGTGCGCGCAGATCGGTCAGGGATTCGGCGAGACACAGCGAGGCCATGATCTCGGAAGCGGCGGTGATATCGAATCCCGTGACTCGTTCGGTAGCGGCATCTCGCCCCGTGCGAATGTGCCGCAGCGCTCGGTCGTTTACATCCAAAACTCGCTTCCACAGGAGCTTGGACGGGTCTAGTCGACAGCTGCCTTGGTGCAGCGCGTTGTCCATGACTGCGGACAGGAGATTGTGCGCGGCCGTGATGGCATGAAAGTCGCCGGTGAAATGCAGGTTGATGGACTCTGCAGGCTGGACCGTGCTTCGTCCACCTCCGGTGGCGCCACCCTTTCTACCAAAAACGGGTCCCATGCTGGGCTGGCGTAGGGCGAGCGCCGCCGATTGGCCGTTCTTACGCAGTCCTTGGGCCAATCCGATCGAGACGGTGGTTTTACCTTCGCCCGCGGGTGTCGGTGTGATCGCGGAAACGAGGATGAGCTTTCCGCGCTGAGGCTTTCCGGCGAGCGCTTGAAGTGAAATCTTGGCCTTGTCTTTTCCGTAGGGAATCAGGTGGTCCGGGTTAAGACCCAATTCCTCAGCTTTACCGGAGATGTCCGTCGTTGATGCCATTTGTCCATTAAAGACAGCAGGACAAAAATAGAAACTGATTTTGCGTCTAATCTATTGATTCGGGAATGCTAATGGAGGGGGAGGCCTCTACAGCTTTTCAGGACCCCGGAAGGGGATCCCGGCTCCGCCGTGGGGACCAAAGCGGCAGCGGGCTCTAAGCATTACCCACAAGTTCTTCGACCAAATGTTAGAATCCCAAAGGGATTCCGGCTCAAAGCCCAGGGTTGGCGCGACGCAGGAGCGCCTACCCTGGGTTAGTCGTGGTTTTCTCACAACCCCATCGCGGGTTGCG
>JAEUHE010000166.1 GCA_016793885.1 Verrucomicrobiales bacterium | reverse complement strand
CGTGGTCACGCCTTCGGTGGAGGTGATGGAATGGGTTAGGATGCCTTCACGAGAACAGAAATCGATGTATTTTTTGTTCATCGCGAACGAGAGCATGGGTGTGCCAGGCTGCCCATCGTAGACGTCGCCATTCCACCAGTGAAACGTGATTTTTCCTGGCCGTATCCAGGAGGTGTTTCCGATCTCTGACGGGCTGTTGAGACAGTAGAGTGTCGACGATTCCAAGAGTGCTCCGGAGCGCTCCGCGAGAAGCACGACTCTCCAGGGGGTTTCCAGCGGGAGAGTGGCGAAGACTTTAGATCCATCCGCTCGTGGCGTTAGCGCGCAAATGAGCGAATCCTCATTCGATGCGATCGCCCCTCGCGTCAGCGACATCCCGGCATAGCGCCGCAGAGCCGCTTCGGTGATGGCGGCATAGGTCCCGTCCTTCCAGGCCAAGGTCAGCGGCATGTCCAGGAGTTCTCCCTTTCGGATCCGGCTGAACTCGGTGCTGGTGACGTTATGTTCGTGAGAAGTTTTGAAGTTCTCCAAGTATTGGATATGACCGATGGGATCCCCGGTTGGACAGAACGAAGTTGCTTCGTTAGTAATCGTGACTGAGGTATGGGTACCGCCCGCCGGCAATTCATAGCGCAGAGCGATCGCATCATTGTAACACCGAAACACCACCACCGTTCGGTGGCCGCCCGCTGTGGCGAACTGGAACCGGGCTTCGTTGAAGCGATCTTCCGCATCTTTCGAGCGTCCATGCAGCACTTGGATCCGCTGATTCCGCGTGCGGCGCGTCTCCTTTAAGACCCGAATCCCGCTCATAAGATCTCCCGCCTGTGCTGTTTGCAGACTCAGATGGCAGTTGGTGAAGAGGACTTCACCCTGGAACGATGCTGACCAGCTGGGAGTTGCCGCTGAATCCGGAGCGGGAAGATTGATCGCCACATGAATTCGGCTGTCCGGTGAATCCAAGACGATCGGCTGAGCAAAGGCCCCGGAGACCGCACTCGAGAGGGTGAGCAGCCCCATACACAGTCGCCACGAACGGATCGCCACAAATATGCCGCACTTCCAGAAATCGGGACAACGCGATGCGATCAAATCGCCAGGTATTTCAGGGGTGGGCATTCGGTATTGGTAACGTGGGGTCTATGGTCCGGCAAGGGTATTCACCTCACCGCTGGGCTCATCCTCATCGGCATAGTGCGACATTCGTCAGAAGATCCCAGGATATCTGTCGGACCAACGAGACCTGCGGCTTGAGTGACCTAGAGACTGACCATCAGGCTCGTTGAACTAAAGCGTTTCAATCGTTCTACTTCCAGTAGGGTGGAATGTCCTTCTTGGTCTCGGTAAGAATCTCGCGGATGGCCTGTTTGGTCTCCGCGGGGACTCGAGCGAATGCCGGACCAGTGTCCGTGCTGGTGAGAATGTCCCAGAGGCGTCGATATAGCGTCTCCTTGAGTTGCTCGGGTAGCGCGTCAAAGGCATCCGAGTAGATCAGGTAGCTGCACGGATACTTGAAAAGCCGCCTCTCCAGGTCGAACTGGCGCAATGATCGTCCCTTGGTGTCTTTGAAGCCCAGCGCTTCGAACTGCCTTACAAATGCGGCCGATCCTTGGATCGGTGCGGACAACGGCGCTTCCTCTGTAAACAGCAGGTATTTCAGAAAACCTTCGATCTCACTGTTCATGTGGTTGAGGTGGCCAAATTGCCGAAGGGCCGCGGTGGAATCCTGGTTGAGGCGCGTCAGAAAGTTTTGCATGTGAGCCTGATGCTCCAAAGTCATAAGTGCGACGATGTCGCTGGCCGCAGCTGGATAGCGGGAGACGTCGAAGAACCGTTTCAGATCCATCTGGTTGCCAAGATAGTTCGGCTCCTTCTCGTGCCGCGCGAAGGCCTCTCGGCCGCTGAGATTCCCTCGGTGTTTTTGTGCACCATGAGTTCCAGTCACGTACCAGCCGCCCCACCGCTCGTTCAATGGTGTGCGGTGGTTGACCAATGATGTCCCGCTGGCCAGGTCCACCACGCCGTCGGTATCCGTTACAAACGAGCGCACAAGGGGTCCCGACACTCCCAAGGTCTTGGTCGAGGTATGACATTCGAGACATTGATCCGTACGCACAAACCTAGGCCGCCCGGTCTTACTTTGATCAATCGAATAAAAGACGCCACCCAGTTTGGGGTCCATTCCGGAGACCTCGATAAACGGTGCGCCGGGAATGAAGCCGAGATAGACTTCGTCGTTGAAGTAGAGTGCGCGGGGAGTTTTCGGTGTGATGCGCTCACGTTGCAACGAAGTCTTGGAGAAAACAAGCAGCTGTGAATGAGTGGAAACTCCCAGCTCTTCCAACAGGGAAAGCAGGTAGCCAAATTGGTCGTCGTGCCGAAGCTTCACCTCGCCCCGGTCGATGCGGTGCTGCAAATGTGCGATGGGACTGTTATCTTTCGCTTTGGAGTAATTGCTTGTCCCCTCATCAAAGGGATCCAAGGCCACGTCACCTGGAGTGGCGCCGAACGCTCGGACTCCATTCAAATCGAGCAGTAAAACTGCAACCACGAGAAGACTTGTTCGCAATGCCCCCAGCGCTGTGGGAACTCGTGCCGTGCGTCGCACGGCCAGCCGTTTCAAATCTCCCAATTCTTGGTCATTCCTCATGCCTGCCAGCGTCATAGGGCGAATGTAGCTTTCCCTACGACGTTACCATTGACCTGAATCAACTATGCGCAATATGGCAGCTCCCAGGGGAACTCAGTGCAATGAGCCAATAACCTCCCGAAGGCTTGATCCGTGTCAAAGCGCAGAGTTCGGAAATCACCGATAAATGGAGCATGAAGGAAGCGGTAGTGAATGTGGACGTGCGCGGACTGGAACCACCCCAGCCGATGGTGGTCATTTTGGAAACGCTCTCAGAGATGCCAGAAAGCGCGGAATTGCATGCACGTACGGATCGTCGTCCTTTGCACCTTTACCCGTTGCTGGAGCAACGCGGTTTCACCGGCGAAACAGAGGAACAAAATGACGGAAGCTTTATCACCATCATCCGCCGCGCTTAAGCCCTTGCTTACGGAAAGACCCTGCCGTCTACCGACGAAACGCGCTGCGGTGGCGGATGTCCATGCACCGTCGGTAAGTCTGCCTTTGGGGTTCATCCTGACAGGCATAACGGCGCTATTGGTGGGGGCCTCATGGTTGACGGCTCGCCCGATCAACTTGGCAGGCTATCATTACGGCCCGGAGGTTGTCGCGGCCACACACTTGTTCGTGCTCGGATGGATTTGCTCGGTCATCATGGGTACGATGTATCAGCTCGTGC
>JAEUHE010000165.1 GCA_016793885.1 Verrucomicrobiales bacterium | reverse complement strand
TCTGCCCGCACATGCTTCGGCTCTGATGTATTTCGTGTTGATAGGTGCTCCTGACAGAAGGCAGCCGAAGTTTGCTTTTGCAAGCTTGGTGCCGTTCGCCGCTTCAGCCGGAGGAGTGCCGAGCTGTACAGTGAAGCGGTATTGGTCGTCTTCGACGATGGGATTTACGTAAGCCTCTTTGCCATCCTTACTGGCAAGAATAAAGGTAGAGACGAGCGGCACATTAACATGGGAGAAGGCCGGGTTTGGGCTTTTAACCGTTCGCGCCCAAAGCCAGGCTATAACATTGAGTTTTTGTCCGACAAGCAGCGTGAGGTCGGGGCGGTCTTTCGTCATTTCCGCCGTGATTTCCACCGGCGGATAGAGGTGGCCGATGCGCCTCTGCGCTTCCTCCCGCATCCAAGCGCCGTAGTAGCGCACGTCTTCCGCCAGACCGGTGGCACCGGGCCATTCCCGTTCCAAATCCAGTTCCTTCTTCTTCGCCCCTTGGCGGCTTTGCAGGATGCTGACTGGCGGCAGGCCAGCGAACTTTGGCGGGATCTCGATCATGGCCTTGTTGATGAGCACGGCCACGGGGTTGAGGTCACTGGCGTAAGCTTCAAGCCCCAGCCGCTGCGCCTCCAGCGGGATGGCCCCGCCACCGGCAAAGGGATCGTGCAGGGCGGGTAGCTTGTCGGGATTGAACAGCTCGGCGGCCTGCGGGTGGTCCTTGTTCAGCTCGCACACCTCCCGCCACGAGCGGCGAATCTCGGCGCGGGCCCGCTCCAGCACTTCTTCGTTGGTGCTGTTCTCCCACAGCACGAGGTCTTCGATAATTTTGAACAGCCGCTTCCGCTCGATGGCGGCTTCCTTCCTGTTCATCCCGTATTTGAAACCTCTGCCAATGTTTGAGCCGGGATCGTTGACGAGCTGCGCAAATAGTATGGCCCTTGCCGCCGCCAGCGGTCGCCGTGCCCACCAAAGATGAATGCCGCGAGGATGCGCACCAATGCCCGGCATCTTCTCGTAAGCGCAGGCCTCGTTGATTGCGTCTAGTGGCAGCGCGACTTCGATGAGCTTGCGGGGTGATTTGATGGGGTGGTCGGACATGCCTTAAATTCCTTGGGCGCGTGCGAGCAACGCTTTGAGGTCGTAGTTGACGGATGATACGCCCCAGCCGGGTTCTTCCTTGAATGGATGAGTCACGTAATGAGGACCGTCGATGGAGTCGTCCTCACCAACCAGCACGATCGCAAGGTGGTATTTGATGCCCTGGTTCCAGCTTTCAAAAATCTCGTTCTTTGTCACCGTGACGATGGTTGCGCCTTTGACGCGGCCTTTCACTTCGATGTGACGGGCCTCGGGCAACCTGCCTTCCATGGCAGGTGCGTAAGCAGTGATGTCCCAACCACATTTCTGGGCGGAGACATCTACGATGCGGTTGCCCCGCGCTTCTTCGGCCAAACGGACGGCGTTCATCGCGAGCTGCTCGATGCGCGAGCGCGCTTCAGGGTCGGCTGAGAAAGCAGAGCCAACGGGGAGTGGGTCCCCGCGCAACTTCCGAAGGAGGCCCGCCGGAACAACAAGTGCACCACTTAGAACGACAGGCGTGGCGGAGGTGACGTGTCGCATTGATTGGAGTTCTTTCTTGCGACTTTCCAACCGTGCTTCGAGGTCGCTGAGGGTGCGGCGGACGTTTTCGAGGTTCAGCCGTACGTCTTTCCCGGCGGCTTTGTCGTCGGTCAGCTTGATGTAGCGGTCGGACCAATAATCAATCTCCTTCGTCAGACGCTCGTGAACGGCGGCGAGCGTCTTGTCCACATGGGCGATGCGTCGCCCTGCGATTTCGCTGAAATGTTCCGGGACGAGTTTGGAGGCCGCGAGAGCGAGGGCGCGTTGTTCGAGCCCCGAGGACAGCCAGGGGGCGGAAAGCGCTTCTGCCAGCAAAGGACGATCGGCGGCCGCAAGCGGTTCAAGGTCCAGGTGTGGTGCCCAACCGGCAAAGGTGGCACTTCCATCTGGCAGGACGCGGACGAATTGCAGACGCTTTGAGATCACGTGACCGTCGCCGGATTTAACCTCGTGCGTAATGAGAAAGAGGAGCGATGGCTGGTCGCCCTCGTCACTCGGATCCACGAGGATTGTGCCCTGGCGCAGTAGATTCGCGTGCTGCTCCAGCAACACGTCGCTAAGGGCCAGCATGAGCGGATGGCCGGGATGGATCATGCTGGCGAAAGCAAGACCGGGGCGCTCTGTTGGGCGCACGGCGTCTTTTGTGAAGCAGACGCGTTCGTAGCGTTTGAGGACGGGAGCTAGGTCGCGCCGATTGCGTCCGGTGATGAGTCGGTCGCGTTCACGCAATTCCCCAGGAACGTGGGTTATCTCGAAACGCTCGAATTCGCGGGGATAGATGGCCCCACCGAGCGCCTCGAAACCTTTCATGAAAAAGGAGCGAACGAAATAAGGCTGGAGGCGACGGGCTTCAGCCTTTTCCATTTCCTCCTTCACGGCAAAGAGACGCTCCGGGCTCAGGCTTTCGTGAGCCAGCGCGTCGCGGTTTAGAATGGTGAGGAGGTGCTCGCGATTGAGCGCGTTGTCGATTTTCTGGCTGAGACGGGCGCGCACTTCCGGCTGGTCGCCGTAACGGATGGCTTCGAGCAGCATGTCCTTGAGGCTGTTTCCGTCAAAGACTTCGCCGAGGACGTTGAACACCTGGCCCTGGAGGGCTTCGCTGACGACTTGAAGCTTTTCGAGCAAGCGGAAGAAGACGTCACCCTCGCGCGTTTCTTTGGCGACCAGATTCCAAAGGTGGCAAACCTCTTGTTGCCCGATGCGGTGGATACGGCCGAACCGTTGTTCGAGTCGGTTGGGGTTCCACGGCAGATCATAGTTCACCATCAAGTTGGCGTTCTGGAGATTGATACCTTCACCGGCGGCATCTGTGGCGACGAGGACGCGAACCTCAGGATCAGAACGGAATAGGGCCTGAACCTTGCGGCGGTCGTCGCGGTTGACGCCACCGTGGATGACGACGATCGCGTTATGGCTGCCGAGCACGCCAGCAATTTTCTCATGCAAGTAGTTGAGGGTGTCGCGGTGCTCGCTGAAGATGATGATCTTCCGAATCCGACCCCCTGCGTCGTGCATCTTGGGTTCGTTCTGAAGGATGCGGGAAAGTTCATCCCATTTGCGGTCCTTTCCTGAGGCGACCAAGGCTTTCGCTTGTCGTTCCAGGTCTTGAAGGCTGACAATTTCCGCTGCCAACTCCGCGATAGTTTGCGAAGCCGTGGCTTGATCAACCAAAGTTTCTTCAAGGTTTTCCTGCTCCTCCGCATTGAGATCGTCTTCGTCGTCGGGAACATCGGCGAGGGTTTCGGCGAGAATCTGCTGGCCGCGAGCGCCCATCTTTTCCTCGCGGAGGCGGCGTTCGAGGCGTTCGCGACGGCGTTTCAGCGATTGGTAAATCGCTTCCGGACTGGAAGCCAGTCGCCGTTGCAGCGCCGTGAGGGCGAAACCGACGGAGCCTTTGCGTTTGCCTTCAAGGGCATCAGCTTTTCCCATCTCTGTCTTCACGTACTGGGTCACGGCTTCATACAGTGCGGATTCCAGGTCGGAGAGCTGGTAGTTGACGGTGTAGGCGCGGCGCTCCGGGAAGAGGGGAGTGCCGTCGAATTTCACCAGCTTTTCCTTCACCATGCGGCGAATGAGGTCAGAGCAATCGACCTTGTGAACGCCGTCCCGGAATTTCCCGTAGAAACGATCTGAATCGAGAAGTGAGAGGAACAATTGAAAATCCTCTTCCTTGCCGTTGTGCGGCGTGGCGGTCATCAACAAGAGGTGGCGCGTTTGGGCACCGAGTTTTTCGGCAAACTTGAAACGACCGGTCTTTTCCAGCTTGTTGCCGAAGAAATGAGCGGCGAGCTTGTGGGCCTCGTCAAACACCACCAGATCCCAGCCAGCGGCACAAAGCTTTTCCTGGAGATCCTCGTTGCGGGCCATCTGGTCGAGCCTAACGATCAGGTGATCGATGTCTTCGAAGGGGTTGCCGCTGGGGGTAGCAGCTTCCAGGTCTTTGGTGAAGACCCGAAACTCCAAGCCGAATTTCTCGAACATTTCTTCACGCCATTGGTCCACCAGACTTCCGGGGGCAACGATCAGAATGCGCCGCGCGTCGGCACGCATGATCAGTTCCCGAACGTAAAGACCTGCCATGATGGTTTTGCCCGCGCCGGGGTCGTCGGCGAGCACGAAACGTAACGGCTGGCGCGGCAGCATGGATTCATAAACGGCGGTGATTTGGTGAGGTAGCGGTTCCACATTTGAAGTGTGGACGGCCATCATAGGGTCGAACAGGAAGGCCAGGTCGATACGCTTGGCTTCCACGGTCAGTTTGAAGGCTTCGCCGTCTCCATCAAAGGACCAAGGACGCTCGGTCGTGGCGATCTGAATACTGGATTCATCTCCTCGATTCAGGAGACGGTCCTTGAGCGCTCCATCCGGGGTCTTGTAGATGACCTGGACTGCGCCTTCTCCGATTGGAACCACGGCCACAACGGTTACCACGCTGGACGGCTCAATGCCGACCAGTGAAACGTTGGGGGTGATCTGTTCCAATTGCATCGCGGGACCGTAGCAA
>JAEUHE010000164.1 GCA_016793885.1 Verrucomicrobiales bacterium | reverse complement strand
TCCAATCGCAGGTCTCGCTCACCTTGACTCGGAGCATGTTGGCGGTGGCCTGACAATGGGCTCCCTGCTTTGCTCATCGAGATCAATTCTCGAGGTCTATCCGCAATCGATAAAACCGATGAACTTCAACAGCTTGGACATTTAGGTTTCCTATGTGTTGAGGTTCACCAGGTAGGCTTTGCCAGACTGACTTCGGATCAAGGCCATTGTTATACTCAAGTGTGTATTTGAGGTGGATGAGATTCGACCCGCTGAACACCTCCTCCCCTGGTGGCCGGTGTGAATTCGACGACTCGCTGCGGCCGTCAGGGCTCGACGCAAGACAGCAAAGCGCGGGGAAAACGAGGGCACAGAATAGAGATAGGCACCATTTAACCTTCGGGCTCGGACAACAGGGACCCCCCGAAGGAGAGGAGGACAGCAGTGGCTGTCGGCAACGCGTTCGGCTTAGCTCAGGGCATCCAAATGGAACCGCGCTCATCGAGATCTCCGACGTTAACCACAGGATTTGAGGTGGGCAATCTTGCTTTTCGACAGCTGCAGCGGCTTGGCAGGCCACTACCTTTTCCGGACATGCAGTTCCGGAAGGATAGCGTGCATCTGCCCAACCATTTGACACGCGGCCGACGGCGGTAAACATTCGCGAGCAAGCTTTCCATTTTCTGACATCTCCGTGCCGCTACCCGCCTGCTTGAAGAGGAACCAGCCCCCGTTCATTACCCGGTACGCACCCCTCTTCGTTGCGGGTGAGGGCGTGGTATTTCCGGAACCGCTCGATGTGAGACCTTTGCAGGATCGATGCGGCGTTGCGGTCGAGCAGGAGTTCCAATTTGACCCTGGAAAACGCCGTGTACCCTCTGCGAGGCTGCTGGCGCGGTCGGCAATCTCAGTTCCACTGCCAACGGCCGGCTGCTGCTGCGGGCGATGCTTTCGCGCAGTTGAGCTTTGTCACGGGTGAAGATATGGACGCCCTTCCTCCCGCGTGAAACCGTCACATACCACTGCTCGCGGCTGGTGGCGGCCTGAACGGAGGAATCCGAGAAGATGACTTGGTCCACCGTCTTTCCTTGGGCTCCGTAGGAAGTGACGGCATAACCCCGAATAAATTGACGGAAGGAGGTGCCCAGGACACGGCCATCGGTTAACTGTATGCTTCCTTCCTTCAAAACTCGCCTCACCGTTACTAGCTCCCCGTTCGCCAATCGCCTTCCGTCCGCGCTGAGGCCGTTTGATTTGAGTTGGAGACGGTCTCCGCTGGCGATGTTGAGTTCCTTCTGGTCGCAAAGCGTTAGTCTCTCGAGGTGCTTGAATGGGATGGAGGCTGTCTTCGACCCCTGAGCGACCTCGAGATGGGCGTCGGTGACAGATACCAGACGGGCCTGCTCCCCCTTCTTGAAGCCACGGACGTTCCGATTGAACACCACGCGGGTTTGGTCCGTGTAGGTCCCCGGGGCTCGTTTCTGCGCATCGGTAGCATCGCGAGGGACCAGGGTGGAAAGCGGCGTCTCGACTTCACCGATTTTCTTGCGTTCTTTCAGCGCCGCTCGCACCGACTCGTTGATACGATGAATCTCATCCCAACTCTGGGAAACGATGACGGTCGAATCTCCGCGTTCCACTTGCTTCAGGTAACAGTCGATCAGCCTTTTGCCGTGGTCTTCGGTTCCGGATTCCGTGATGGATCCCTGGCGCTCTAGTCGCTGGAAGGATTCGATAACGTTGCCGTCCCGGGCTTCGCGCACGGCGCGGCGGTATTGTTTGATCCGCTCTCGTTCCTTTCTGGTCTTGGCCAGCTCTGGATTTTGGCGGCGGATCGTGGTGAGTTCGACGGGTTCCAACCCGGAATACTTCTCGATGGCGCGCATGGCGTCTATGGCTTCAACTGGCCCATGCTGGCTCGTATCACCGGACAGGATCAATCGCCCTGACCCTATCTTGATCTTTTCGATCAAAGCGATCATTTGCTTCCCGCCGATTTGACCTGCCTCATCCACGATGACGACGGTGCCCTTTTTCATTTCCGGCTGGGCAAGGAAAGCGCTGATCGTCGCAACCTGCTGAAAACCATCCTTCTCCAGACCGATGACTTGTTGGCGTTGAGGAGCTAGGACGATAACCCCTCGGCCACTCGTGTGGAGGATGTCGTGGACCTCGCGCAGGGCGTAGCTCTTCCCAGTTCCTGCCCCGCCGCGAAATAGCGACATGAAGTTGCAAGAACGAACCAGCCGATCCACGGCTTTCCGTTGTTCCGGATCCAGCGATTGGTTCCGGAGAGTGTAATGGGCACACAGAGGATGGGACGCGCCCAAACCCAAGCGGGCTAGCTGAACAATCGCCCTCTCCCGGTCGAGCGCAGTCTTGGTGGTGACGAAACCGGGTCGGCGATCGTCACGAAGGTAATTTCGCGCACGACTGCACGATTGTAGTTCCGTGACCGGAATGTCCTGGCCTCGGGCGAACTCTAAAGCATGGCGCCAGAGGTCTGTCTCACGCACTACCGAGTGCCGATCGAACAGGTGGTCTTCGGCCCAGATTAGTGCCTTCTCGGCCAAACCGCGTTGCGCCTGGTGTTCCAGTGGCACTGGGCCGGTCAATCGGGTCAATGCCTCCGACTCAAGAGGGGTAAGTTGGCTTTGCCAATGGCGCTGCAGTTCCTCCGGGCTGAGCTCGCTAGACTTCGGAGCCCGATGTTTATGGGCAATGTGATCGCGAATCTCTGCCCGGTTCGATTCGGATTTGTCGGGTGCTGCTTCCAGGAGCTTCTTGGTTTGATCGTCGATTTGGCGGTGGCGTTTTGAGAACTTCTGGATCAACTCCGGAGCCACCCCATCGATTTCGAAATCTCCGCGCGGCGTGTTGGTGATCGAATAGCCGAAGCGGCGGAGTTTGCGGGTCAGCTCATGATAATACACATTTTGCACGAATCGGGACGCTACCAGCATGTCGTGGTTCTGGAGCGCCTTCCAGCAGCTCTCGGTGGAGTCATAGGTCGCGTTGAAGACGATGCAATGGGTATGAAGATGCGGATCCATAGCCCGGGAGGTTTCGTGACGGAATAGGGCAGCAGTGACATTCTGGGTGGGCCGATCGTTGCAAGAACCCGCCTTTCGGACTCGAGTAACGGCAAAGGACTCTAGTTGATGAACGGCACTTCGAATCGCTTCATCGTGGGCCTCGATAATACGGAGATCCTTCTGGACCAAGGCAGCGATGGAGACCGACTTGGGCGGTGAGAAGGTGAAGTCATAGAACACCCGTCGGTTCGCGGTCTCTCGTTCGGCTCCGTCAGGCCGGAGCTCTAGTCGGGTGGTTTTCTGACGGAGTGTCAGCTTCTGTCCAGTCTGAGGGTGGAGATTGTCGCACATCCGCAGGAACTGTTCCGACGTAGGGACCCCGGCCAATCCGAGGCGATCGGCTCCCTTACCGATCCATTCGCCGGTCAGTCGCTGTCCCTCGGTATAGTAATCCCCAAGCCGAAGGTGAGATTCGAAATACTCCTTGGCGTTCCCGAGATGATATTGGGCTTTGGACGTCAGCATAGGGCATGTGGTGATCAGAGGTCTACTTTCCTTGATGGCCTGCATCATTCCCCTGAGCGCGAACCGCACGGCGTTGAGGTCCTTTCGTTTTCGCGGCGTTCTTGTCTTGCCAGTGTCGATAGAGGGCATTGCAAATTGCTCCCATCCGCTCCGGATCACCTGCCAGATCCAGGATTTCTGCGGGCGAGAAGTATTTGGTGGAATTGGGCGGAGGATTTCCCAAGGGCGTCAGCAAACCTCGATTTACTAAGACCGGGATGTCGGTTTCATTGCAGTTGAGGAGGGCCGCGGTTTGCCGAGCGTTTAGTCGGCCTTGAAGACGACGCACATTCAGAAGGTCGCGAGCATGAACACTGAGTAGTTCAACTCGTGCCGCGGTGTTCGGCCGATGCGATGCACTGGAGATCCGTTCGTTGATGGAGCCATTCATAGTTGGTTGATTGGTTTCTGCGTTCCCAAGTCCGGGAGTTATGGATGGCAGTCTAGGTCTAGGAAGTGCGTGTGAGGCGTATCTCATACGCATTCATGACCCACAGCCATAACCACAGCTTTCACGCCCACAGACTCTCACAATCCGAGAAGTCGTTTGTGTAGTATGGACACAATTTGAATCTTCTTTCTGACTCCTTCACCGTCCTCATCTCGAGCTGATTTGTATGGCCCCACCTGACCTCGATACATTCGTGTTCAACCCTCTGCCTCAAGAATCGGCACTCGATTCAAGGCGCTAGGCGCTGCGGGATGGATTCATTATTGTGGAGACGCCCCACCCCTAAGCTGGAGCTTAGAATTTCACTGAGGAGCGCGGCGGAAGGCAGGGCAGGGGACCCAGTCCGTTGAATGGCGTTGATAAGCTCAACGCGGGTCAACGGGCTTCAACGCCCGCGCTCAACCGCTTTCAACACGGTTCAACCGCCATTCCAACGCTGACTCGGTCGAGCCCAACGCAGGGTGATTTCTGAGGGGTTCTATATGGAATCCGCATAACTCCCCAGCAGGCGGCATTAACCTTCAAATTACTCGCTAACTGGGATCCTGACCTCTCGGGCAACCTGGAAGGTATGGGATCTGAGAACGAGAACCAATCGCACACGCTCCGTCGCAAGGGCGGCGGACGGGCGTTTCACAGTCGACTGGAACCTCACACCGAACTCATTCGGAGTCTTCGACGGCAGCGGATGACCTGGAAGGAAATCGCATGTCACCTTACGGATCATTTGGGATGTGCGATCACGGCTCAGGGTGTGCACCAGTTCTTTCGGCGATTTGTGAAACGCCAGGCGGTTACTCACTGGGAGTCGATTGACTCGCAGGAGTCGCCGGCTCCGGTGGTCAACGCTGTGGAAAGAAAGCCGATGGCGGCCGCCATGCCTCCAGCGCGGCGATTTCGTGCTGTGGATCCTGCCCGTATCAACCTCAACGACCCAACCAACACATGAAAATTACTCGACGCATTCATCTTAACCCTCAATCCAAAGGCAACCTCGGCAAAAGCTTCGAAACCGAGTTCCGCACGGCCTGGCTGGATCACCATGGCATCACCTGGACAGGATCAGATCTCGACGACCGTCATCATACTTTTGCCGCTCGGCACCGGGAGGTCGTGAAGTCGTACCAACTGGGCAACGGACAGGAGAGCAAATCAGCCTTGCTCACTTTGTTTCGCCGAGTGATGAAGGAGAAAGCTCCCATCCACGTCATCGACACTCGCGCCCAGGCCGATGCGCTCATCCTCAGTGCCCTGGAAGAATTGCAGATCCTGGACATTTGTGCTGACGAAGGCATTCGGCTAACGTTCTTCCTGTTCCCGACTGACGACACCGAAAGCATGAATAACGTCGCCCGTCTGTTCCTCTATGCGGGGGATCGAGTCGATTACGTCATCGTCCACAACCCTACCAAGGCGCGGGGCGATCTGTTCAACGGATCGCAACTCGAGGCACAACTCATCGATTTTGGAGCCAAGTCGATCCTCCTACCGGGCATCACGCCGACAACACTCTTGGCCATGGAGAAGGCCGAGATGAAAGCCAAACGCGCTTTAAGCTTCGCCGAAGTCTCTCATCCGGACATGCACCATCTGGAGCGTCTCCTGGCGGGCGAGATTCAATGGGCACTGCAGAAGGTATTCCTCGAGTATGATCCCATCGCCGAACTGTTGCTTCCCGAGGGGTTCTCCTTGGAATCTAAGTCACAGCGAGTGAGCACGGCTGCCCCGGAAAGCGATGCGCAGGCCAACCTCAACTTTGGAGAATGAAGTATGGATGATACTGCCTTTGACGCGTTGTGTGAGGGAGCCTCTCCGGCGGAGGCGAAACAGCTTCGGAAACTCTTGGCCGCTTGGTGCCAAGGGGATGAGAATTCGTTTCCGGTCCAACTCGTGCTGCTCAACCGATCTCAATTCCGGGCCGCCGCCAAGGTGCTCCTGACCATCGAAGCGGCCCGGGCCTCCTTGCAGAAGGAGTTTCGAGAGCAGCAAAACTGCATCGCCAGTCAGATCAAGGCCTATGAGTCGACGACCTTGACCCGAACCCAAGAACTTCAGAAACAGAATCGGGATCAAGCCGCCATTGCCGAGAAGATCCTCGGCAGTTTCAAGAGCCATCTGGTGGAAGCCGAGAAGACGGCGCAGCTGATTCGCGACGGGCTGGTCAAAGGCTCAAAGGCCTGGGACGCGGCGAAAGCCGATTTCGACCAGTCTGGGCGAATCCTCCGTCAGGAATGTGCCGATCTCCAGTCGAGTCCGTGGCTGAGCCACTGGGTGCTCGTCGTCGCCCTCTGGATCTCGGCCGGTTTTCTAGGCTATTTTTGGAGGCAAATGGGAGGCTAACAGTCCGATGTGGGTGGGTGGGGGTGTTTTAGTGTGAGCACTTCGGGCTATTGCAGCTGGGAAGTGAGTCGAGAAGGCTCACTTACCAGCCAGCGTTTTTCCTTTGGAATCACTGCGAGCAATCTCGGCATCGGGGCGCGTGCCTA